>NZ_JARXXJ010000008.1:0-92148 GCF_029893935.1 Breznakia sp. PFB1-19 | reverse complement strand
GGTTCGGAGTAGTACAAGCAGAAATCAATGACATGTTCGATAAACGATACAATTAGACTCTACTGTGACGTTTACACAAAATTATTGACACTGCCGTACTCTTTTTAATCCATCATTCTTGTATTTATCATTAATTTGTCTAATTTTAGAATACATTTTATATTTCTATAATCCTTACTTTTAGCATCCAACAGTTTTTGATTGCATTTTTAAATAGTCTGCCCAATACTTATACATTCTTTTTTCATTTAGGTCCTTTGTAGCGAGCAGAGGTTCTTTTATTGGCATATATCTAACAAATGAAGAAATCTCTTTTGGAAATCCAAAGTCTGCATAAATAACTTCTACTACTTCAAAGGCATCATCATACTTTTCCTTATTTTCATATACAAAAGATAAAACACTGTATAGGAATTTCTCTTTTGTTTCTTGTTCTTTTTCAATACAAGAGTCACCAACAATTTTTTCTACATATAAGATTGTAGATTCGTTTCTGTGCAAAATAGCAATCTCCATAATTTTATTATGATCATAATAGTTTTCATTAGAAAGTAAATCTATTGCATAATCAATTGCATTCTCTTCATTTAGATAATTATTATTTATTCCAAATAATGTATCACACCATGAAATACTAATTTTATTCTTTAAAAATTCATATGGTAAATGAATTTGCAGTGTGTTCAAATTATTCATCACTATCTCCTCTAAAATTTAATGATTTGTCCATTCAGTAATAGTCACTATATAGCTATTCGTAATGTGTATGCTGCTTGTTTACGCATTAAACTCTTTCTTAATCAAGCTAATCTATTTCAGTTTTAAAACAAAAACATTAAATGATCTCCACTAAAAAACTTCCTCTTATGTAATGTCTTAAAACTCACATATCGTAAATTCACATGTGCATTATATACTTTTGGACAAGAATATGGATCAATTGCAGGAATCACTCTTCTTGTTACAAACAATTGTTATAGCCGTTTTTATCTATAGTCTTTTATCTATATTCTTTGCTTATTAAATATTTATCGGGTATTCTTAATTCAAGTTCGTCCTTTAAATCACAAAAAAAGCTACTTAATTCAATTTTCTCAAACCATATTGACTTGGAATCAAGATTTAAATATGAACTTCCTTGCTTTATACTACAGCCGAAGATTCCACCATCATATGTCATTACACATATGTAATAATTATATGCATTGAACTCAATTTGGAATCTTCCATGCTGAATTGATTCTTCATATATTTCTAGAATATAGTCTTTGCCAATTTTTTCAAAAGCAGTTTCAAGTTCTAACATTACATCATCTGCTATATCTCTTATTTCTTTACTTTGCATACCAAAATTCTCCTATCTCTTCTACTTCAGTAAAACCAAGCATTTTATCCATATACCCATTCATCAAATAACATACGTTTTTCCCATCATTGCAACTGATTTAAATCAAATAATTGTTTAACTATTAGGTTACATCGCTCCTATAGATAATCCTAATTATTTTTAAGGTCAAGGTATGTATCATCATATTTATCAGTTAATTGTTCTTCTAACATTAAGTTCAACATATTTGGATTCAATGTATTCATTCCACAAATGAAAACTACAAAAAGTTGCTTTCCTATCGCAATATCATCTAATAACGATTTTTCTCCGATCTATTTAGCATGTTGTACTCACTAGAATTAATTCGAAATATGGTATATTTTTACAATCGTTTCATCTTTTTGAATACACATAATATATTTTTGCCAATTTCTTCACGAATAGATCTTGATGAATTTAGATCACTAAATCGTTATTGGTTTGCCAATTGTTCTTCTACTAATGAAAGAATAAAGTCACCAAAATCTTCTGCTAAATTATTAGTTTTTTCATATTGTTCTCCTGTATATATTCCCATAATGACTTTTGGTTCCTGCTCTTCATTTAAATCTCCATAATCTAAAAAAGCCATATATCCATCATTATAATTATAAATAGGCAACCAATTTCGTGGTAAATTGTTTTTCTTTCTATAGTACATGCAGGACTCTACAATGCTTCCTTCTGGTATAGCACTAAAATCTGTTTTGATTATTCCATAAATTTCACATCCATCATATTCAATAAATCCATTTTTAGTTAGATAAAGAGTTAATTGTTTAGAAAACTGTACATTAAGTTTACACTCCGCATCTTTTATTACATTTTCGGGTATACCTGTCCCTGTCAAGTATCCATCACATTTCTTAGCTAATTCAATTGCTTTCTTGAAATTTTTATAACTCATATTCTTTACCCCTTATTTTTTGTAGTAACATTCCATCCAAATATGAACACCACCATTTGTTTCTTTTTTTTACTTGTTGGCATAGATCATCAAATGCATTTTTGACTTTTGTATTACTTGAAGCAGTTACATCGATAACTCCTTTATAATCATTCCGTTCTTGTTTTTGATAGGTTCGTACATCTTATTTGCTTTCACTGATTTTATCTCCTTGTGCATTCTCAGTTTTTTTCTAAGTACCCCTAGTTAACTAGCTGCACCTCTTTATAATCTATTTGATTTTATAGACTAAAGGCAATTTATGAATATCTTTCCATAATTTTATGATTTCGTCATCATTTATAGAATCAAGATTCCTAATAGATAATTCTATGATAAATAATGCTAACTTTTCCATCATAGCACTACTAGTACCAATCACACTATACGCTCCAGATTCAATAGTTAAAAAACCTGAAGATATATTTGACTCTTGTTGTTGAATTTTTCTCATTCTTTTATCTCCCAATACTCATTTTCTTAAGGACCGAACCCTGTACATTATCCACATTTTGTTTCTTCCAAGTATTGTTTACTTTTTTTAAAACATATAATCTAACAATATTGTCAAATTCGAATTTGTAGTAATAATAGTAGGCAGTTTCTATATATGCATCAACTCCTACAAAAACTTTCTGCTAGTCTTCTTTTAATTCATGTTCCGTTGAATTTTCTACATACATATCAAGTTCAATTAAATCAAACGCACTTATAACACTTTATAAGTCAGTTGGTATTTTGGAGTCATTTGCTTTTAGAAAATACTCTAGCTATCTGTTGAATACCTTATTACCTTTCCCTTCGTCAAAAATCCAAACAACACTGTCGCCATATACAGTCTTATTAATTGTATAATTTCTCAACTCGTTCATTTCACTTGTGTAGTTTCCATTATCGTTATAGTAGTAACTGCTTACCCCCTTTGTGTTTTCAACACTTTCTAATTGGTTTTTATCATTATATGTATACATTTTAACACCTTCATCATTTACTGGAAAAAGTTTATTTCCATTCATATCGTATGTGTAGGATATTTTAATTAGTTTAATATGCACTTATTTGGAATACTTTATTTTAATTTCATCAACTATATATGATTTTGCTTTTGATAAGTCTGGTGTTTCAACAACTTCAAGAGTTAAGTCGTAAAGTTTATTAATATCCTCTTTTCGAAAATTTTGTATACCGTTATATTCATATATATAACCATCTATCTCGTAACCCTCATATAAAAATAGAAAATGAGGATAATATGGACCGAAGGTTGAACTGTCTTCTTCGGAAATGTTAACACAAATACTCTCCTGTTATGAAGTGACCATTGTCAAGAGTAAATTTACATTCATAATAACCTTAATTATTAAATTGTCATCAATGGCACATAAAAGCCCCGAATAAACAAGATCTTATCGACAGTTAACCACTCTGTTATTCTAGGATTGGTTACCTCAGGTTAATGGCCTGTCAAATTAGTTCTATAATCTTAATACGTGGATCACAAGCTTCTATAATTACGTGTTTGCATTACATTTAATTATCACTCATGCCAGAAAAGGAGAATCGTAGGTAACTAGACCTGTCTCATTTCTGCTTCGAAGCTCATACATGCCATCAATGTTGTAAATTTTTCTTTCTATAGTCTACCTCTTCTTTCTTAATTTTTTAATTCTATATATCAACTATAGCCGAGTATAGTAAGATAACGTTTTAATTTATATTTCCTGTTTCCATTCCCCAGATAAAGCATGCTAACTCTCTTGCTATCGCTGTTACTGCTTTGTTTCTATTTACTCCTCGATAGATCATTTTATTGAATTTCCTTTGTAGTCTTTCCGCTGCTTTATCGGCATATTTAATCGTTTCTTGACTTTGTCCTTTTTGTCTTGCTTTTAGTGCTTTTGATTTACTTCCTGCCGTACCCTTCACCAATGCTTGTGCACATTCCACTAGTAACCGTCTTACTGTTGAGTTACCTTGTTTGGTTATACTTAGATATGTGACTTTATCTCCACTTGATGCTTGTCCTGGTGTTAATCCTACATAAGATGCAAATGCTTTTGCTGTTGGAAAACGATTGAAATCTGATATTTCTACATGTACCGTCATTGCTGATGTTACATCTATTCCTTTTAAACACTTTAGTTGTGATATCGGTTTTTCATATACTTCCTCTTTTGACATTTCTATTAATTTCTCTTTAAATCTTTCGATTTTGTCATTCAATGTATCATATTCATTTAAGTATTCATCAAGGACTTCTCTAAGCAAATCTGATAATTCAAGAGACTTTAGCCATTTGATATGTGCTATTGTCCATCTTGATTTTCCTTCATACTTTTGACCGTGTCTTAAAGTTAATGCATTAATATGTTGTTTGACTTTTTTTCTTTCTAATTTAAAGTCTTCCATCATTCTAATGTATTCTTTAATTTCTACATCTTTATCGTTTGGTACATATACTTTCCTATAAGTTCCATTCGCGAGATTTTGTGCAATACTTCGTGCATCAAGCTTATCATTTTTGTTTAATTTATCTTTACTTGAACGTTGCATTGTTGTTGGTGCTAAAATATCACAGGCAATACCTTTATCAACTAATTGATGATAAAGAAAATAACCCAAACATCCTGCTTCATATCCTGTTAAAATATCAACAGTATCTTCATATTTGCTTCTTATTCTTCTAATAAATTTTTCAATGTTTTTGACATCTGCTCCACATTTTACTTCTCCTAAGATTTCTCCAGTTAATCCATCATAAGCACATAAGCTATAACTGTTCTTATGGACATCCATACCAATATAAATTATACTTTTCATAGTGACCTCCTATTGTCGTTATGGTAACGATTCTTAATATTATTTTTACAATTTCTATTATGAATCTAAATCCACGTTTAGACAACTTAGGGGGTCACTTCATATTATCTTACAATTAAAGACTGTGTATGGCGATGAACCAATCACATCATTGCCTTTTTTCAATACAAAATTGAGATTTTTAAATTCTTTTGTTGTTTTTGGAACTACAGATAATTCAACCAATGCTCCATTATAAATATATGCGTAATCTAAAATCATAAGCGAATTATTTGGTCCACTTTTGTATTCAGTCTCTCTTATCTTAGTTTTATCTGTGTTTATGAAATCATCTTCGATAAAGTTATAAACTACATCAAAGTATTCCCCTTCGAATATTATGTCATTATTATAAAATTCCTTATAGAGTTCTTTTTGTTTTCCTGAGAAACTATCGAGATCGATTGCTTCATATTGGTCTGAACATCCAACTAATAAAATCAAAATTATTATTAAAACTAATTTTTTCTTTCCCATTTGATATACTCTATCATGACTCAATTGACTCACAATATTACCCCTTTCTTTACTTCTTTCTTATGCTATTACTAATAAACTTTGACTCGGCTGTATGCTTCTTTCATCGAAAATATGACACAATTCTCTTTTCCATGTCCATTGTATCCAAGTTCATAAGGTTCAGCATACCAGTTTTCATATAGATTTCTACCATATCTTTCGTCTTTTCTTATATATGGGGCTGTAGATACCTCTAATATTTCCTTATCAGTATATTTGACTCCTGAATCAACAAAAATACTAATATTTAATTAATTAAAAATTATTATTCCTAGCAAGTTCATCAACATTTTCAAAATACTCAAACTCTGGATTTATGATTGATAAAAACTCTATAATCGCATTATTCTCTCCAGCTTGAAACTCTATTCTTTGGCTATACTTTGGGTTTTCATTATCCATTTTCTTAGAAAATTTGATTGCCTTTTTACAATATTTTGTTAAAAAATCTCTTTCATCCATTTCACTTATGTCAATATAAATTTTCTTGTAAGAATCTAATTTCCCGCAATTATATTCATATAATTCATCCTTAGTGTTTTGTGTTAATCTTTTGAGATATTGTAATTTTAGTTCTACTACATCTCTTAACGTGATTTTACCAACAATATTTTTCATATTTAATCTCCAATCCAATTTAAATTCGCATCGTACGTTCCCATTCGTATAGTTTTTAAGTTTAAATTATTTACTGAATCATCCATCTTCTATATTCCATCATTATGAGATTCTATGTTTAGACTAATATATCCGTTTCCTCTTTTATAAACCCTGCCTCCATTTCTGGTGCAGGAATTGGTTTTAGTATAACTAAGTTTTTCAGCAGTAGCATATGCCTCTTTTATTAGTCATTGGTTTCTTATTCGATCCCTGTATGATCTAAAGAAATAGAGCAAATGCTCTAATTTTTAGCTTTTAATACTTTTTGCTACTACATCCATCCATAATGCTTTAAATATTTGTCGGGTATTCTTAATTCAAGCTCATTTTTGAGTTCCTCAAAAAAAGTATAAAAATCTGCTTCTTCATACCATTTTTGACTATTTGTAATACCTATTCCAAGTTTCCCACTAGAAATAGCGGCTCCCATTCTTCCTCGTTCATAATTAATCATCAAATTAAAATAATTATATGCTGTAAATTCTATGGTAAAAGATTGATGATTAATATCATCTATTACATTCGAAACACAAAAGTTATCAACTCTATTTCCAAAAAAATCTCTAATCTTTGAATCAAATTCAAATGCCATTTTTTCTGTATTATTTAATTGCATACAATATTCTCCTTCATAGTATGTTCTAGTAAAATTATATTTTTCTTGTAAGTACTACCACTCATCAAGTTCGCAAAGCTACTCGACCCTTATTTGAATTTTTGTTTCTATCTTTTTTCTTGTCACCATCTGGATCAAACAAATTAGTATTTGTTCTTGCATTACTTTGTACCTTGACTATAATCTCATCGTTGTTATATTCATCTGATAAAAACTTTGATGTCACTATAGGATCATACAATTCTATAGTTCACTGATAGCTGAACATAGTTTTACTAATCACAGATATATCCTCTTTTTTGTAGTTTGTTTATATACTCTTCTCTCTTAAGAAAACTAACACTAGGTGATATTATATTGATGGATTTCTCATTATATTCTATGATTTCACTAACTATTACTACATCATCTTCAACACTAACATTCACAGTTATATATGGAATATCTTTTAGCGCTTGCTCATAGTTTGCCTCAAGCTCTTTCTTTAAACCCTGAATATCTTCTTCATTTCGATTTAAATATTTCGTTGTAACTTCCCTCTTAATAATCTCTTCATCTTTATAATATACTTTTTCCTTTATTTCCTTATCTGCTGTCTGCATATTACATATTTGCTCTCCACTTGCTGAATCACAAGAAACTAGAAATATGAGAATTAGCAAATAAAATGTATATTTTTTAATGTTGTCTGTTTTTTTGATCATGCTCTCTCCATTTTCATTACCTTACAATTAGCTCTTTTATAAATCACATGTATTCACAATGGTCATCATGAACTGAACCTTATATTTCCTTGTTTTTCTTCATTTTCTAACAGTTCTTGTTAATATTAAAATGTAATATTTGAATTTGGGTATGAATGAACCCTTAGTTGAAAAAGTCTCCATTAATATTATTGTAAGCAATTAAACTTGTAACTAAAACAGTATCATTGTTGTAGATATATTTATCAACAATGCTTTTTTCCTGCGTCTATTGCGTCTATAGTGAAATGACTTTCGTTAGCCAAAACTTTTTATCGGAGTTTTCAACTATAGTTATTTGTATGTGAATTTTTAATCACTCAAATTGCATAATTTTCTTAGATCATGAAATGTATCGATTACTTATCACTTTCATTTGTTGATTCACATGTATATCCACCCTTTTTAAGAGCGTTAATGAATTCATCTTCATTCTCCAACGTATCTACTGATATCATCATCGAGATGTAACTTGTATCTAATGGAATTACATTTTCAACTTTTTCAAAATCTACAGCAATACTCAATTCAAACGAATCATCAAACGGTGTAAATTCAAATGTTTGACCTTCGTTTTCTGTGTGATTCTCAATATCATTTGTCATCTTGTATATAAACTCTTCTTTATCTTCTGCGTATGCACTATATGGTATTTTAAATTTTTGTTCAACATTTATTATTTCATTATTTTGATATGTACTTACTACCGTAGTTGTTGTATCATCATTAATTTGTGTACATATGTATTGTACTTTATCCATTGTTTTTGATTTTGTACAACCACACATTATACAAATACAACAACATAAATATATTATTTTTTTCATTGTATCTATACCCTCCAATACCGGCCCTCTGTAGTTAGTATGTCTATTACTGTATTAACTGTATTTTGAGCTATATAATTCTTCACACTTTTCATAGAGCGAGTTCCTGATACTTGAACTTTAAATCGTCTACTTAATTAATCATTTCACATATTCAATTTCAATACAATCTACAACTTCATAGTCATTACTATTTTCTTTATATTCTCGCACTTCTAAAGTAAGTGTTTTAAATATATCTGTTTCATCTTTGTCTATATCGCCTAATGAACGATAATAAGAAAGTAAACTTTCTTGTTCATTTGAGTTATATGCTATTAGAAAATATGGATAATACGGTCCAAAAGTTTCAATCTCATCTTTTCGTATATTAACACATCGATCTTCACTACAACTGAAAAACAGTATTGGCGATATTGCTATTATTTGTTCATTTTGAACTAGATAAAATCGAAGGTTTGTAAATTCTTTGTTAGTCTTTGGCACTATACTCAAACCAATTAGTAGCCCATCATTTTCATATGCAGCATATATTATTCCTAATGTGTCTGGACCATTTTTAAATTTTGTAAGTCTTAGTTCATTTTGATCTATTTTATAACTTGCAAAATTCGAATCAAAGGTATCAAATGTTATATCAAAAAACTCTCCGTGATAGATGTTTTCATTCTCATAAAATTCATCATATTCAATTTGTTGTTGTTCCGTGAGCATTTCTTTAGAAATTTTCTCAACTTTATCTTCACATCCTGCAATTACAACGGTTGTAATCACAAGTATGAATTTTACTATTTTTTTTACCATTATCTATCCCCCAGCAAATTCTAATTCTTAATTTATTGTCAGAATAAGAATATTCTTTTATATACTCTATTTCTATACTATCAACAACTTCATAATCAGAACTATTTATTCCACAAAAAAAGTGCAGCACTAAAAAACACTTACGGTTTCTTAACTCCTGCACACATCAATATATTTATTTTAGCATAATGTGATAAAAATGCTAGTTTATTTCATTCGTTTAATTAAATCTTCTATTTCTACTTGCCCTGGTGCACTCACTGTACCAAGTGCTGCATAGGTTAAACATGAACCTAATGTTGTAGCATGTACACGTGTGAACTCACCGAGTTCTCCCATCGAAATTGCTACGAACAGATCACCATTTTCTTTTAATGTTTTAGCAGCTTCAACCGTTGCATCGACATCCTTTTGACTTTTTGGCATATTTGCGATTTTTGCAATATCTGCACCTAGTGTATACATATGTTGCATGCGTTTAATGATAACGTCTTTTGTTGGGGTTGAATCAAAATCATGGTAAGACAAAATAACTGCAATTCCTGCTTGCTTTGCCTTTTGGACTAATGGTTGACCAACTGCTGGATCCACATTCATTTCAATATCAACAATATCAACTAACTTTCCTAAGATAATCGTATTATACAGCAAACTGTAATCACGGCTTTCAATTGCACGCACACCACCTTGGTTTGCATTACGGAATGTGAAAATCAGTGGTTTATCTTTACGAATTTCGTTGATTTCTCGTAATAATGGAAGTAGTTTTTTCTCATCTAGAACATCGTCATAGTGATCGACACGCCATTCCATCATATCTGCTTTTGAAGCAACAATTGCTTCTACTTTTTTTAGTATTTCTGTATCTGTTGTTTCAACAATGGGTACACAAATCTTTGCTTTGCCACGACCAAGTGTTGTTTGTTTTATTTGTAGTTCTTTCATCTCTCGTTCCTTTATATTCGAATTCATTATACACTATAACAAATCCCCAGAGTTTCTTCAATGTAAGTACTTAATCCTTTTCGATTGTAGTACCCCAACCATCAAATTCACCATCGTGATCTTTAGCTAATGTAATTAGTGCATTTGTTGTTTGCATAATGTAGTCCATTTGTGGAATATCCACAACTGAGACAAATACTTGAATACCTTTGCGTTCTACCTCACAAATATCCAACTCATGAATATCTGCAAATACATCATCAAGTGAACTAGCAAAGGCTTTTGCTTGTTCATTGGTTTCAAAATACGTGTAGAAATCAATCTCACGTGCTTTACAAAATAGTTCTCCTTGATTTCGTAAATCGTTGATAATTGTATCGTTTTTGATCCAGTTAAATCCATACGCATCTGGATATAGTTTTGTTTGGTAAAACTTTCCATGATCATGAAGTCGAGTCACAATCTTTGACTGTAAGTCTTTGTGGTTTCGTAACAGTTGATTACACATCGATTCCCAACGAATGATATGTTTACTCATAAAGACAAAATCACGATTTCCATCTTGTGTTCGTGTTCCCACGAAATAGAATCCTTTACGACCCCACTGTTTTTCAATTTGATCTTCTACTAGATATAGTTTTTCTAACTCTTCTTTAGTTGGAAATCCTAAATCGTTTTGTTGGTCGTAATGAATGGTTAAAATATAAGTATGTTCTAAATCTCTAAATAAATATTTAAATGCTCCATAATCAAAACGCACGGACGTATTCCCTTTAAAATACACACGCCAGTCTTCACTTAATTTGTTCACACTGTGTTTTTGTTTAGGTTTTAGTACCTTAGGTGCTTTAATATTTGGTTTTTTAATTTTTGGTTTCATTACATTAAGTTTCATAGTATCCTCATTATTTATGCAATTCAATCAATTGTACAAAATCATACGTATTTTCTAATTCTTGTTTCGCTTTTGCAAGCGCTTCTTTATCTTTGCTTAATGCAAAAACGGAACTACCACTTCCTGACATCAAGACTACTGGAAAGCCATATGCTTCTAGTGCTCGCTTAACTTGTTTAATATCAGCATTTAATGATAGTGAAGGTTGTTCAAGTGTATTATCTAGCAGTGCAAGATATGTATCGTCTTGCATTGTAATCTTATCAACAATCGCATCGATATTTGGATGAACTGCTTTTGCAAAATCAATTCCAGCAAATGCATCTTTTGTTGAAACACCACTAGCTGGTTTGACTAAGATTCCAGATATATCTAATGTTGCATCAATCGGTGTGATTTTTTCTCCAATTCCTTGCACGCGTGCAAGTGTATTAGCAATGCAAAATGGCACATCTGCACCTACTTTAACACCTAAAGCAAACAAGGCTTCCTCTGTTAGTTGTAAGTCACACAGTTTATTGATAGCAACGATTACTGCAGCACCATCTGCACTTCCTCCTGCAAGTCCTGCTTGCATTGGAATACGTTTTTCTACATGTATATGGAAATGACCAATTGATGGATATGCTTTACGCATAACATGTAGTGCTTTTACGACGGTATTACTTTCATCAAAAATCATATCTATATTTGCTGAAAATGCATCATCTTTAGCAGTTTCAATATGCAAAGTATCATGTAAATCAATAGGTGTCATAATCATATCCATTTCATGATAGCCATCATCTCTTTTTCTAATCACATTTAGTGCAATATTGATTTTCGCATTGGCTTTAATGATCATGTAGCACCTCATATAGTCTAGCAAACTCTGTAGCTTCCATGCTTTCAGCACGACGTTTGCTATCAAGGTTTGCTGCTTCTAATGCCACTTTGGCTTTTTCTTTATCTTGAAGGTATTCACCTAAGTTATTTAAAATCGTTTTTCTTCGTTGTTTAAAACAGGCTTTAACTAACTCAAAGAACGCTTCTTCATTATCTACCAATTTGCTTGGGCGATACGTAAACTGTACAACTGCACTATCCACATTTGGTTTAGGATTAAACACATGTTTACTGATTTTTAAAATCGTTTGGACATCATAGTTATATTGACTCACAATACTTAGTGCATTGTAATCTTTTGTATTTACTTTTGCTGAAAAGCGATCGGCTACTTCTTTTTGCATCATAACCGTTATCTTTTTAATTTTAACGTCACTTTCAAATAGCTTAAAAAGAATTGGCGTTGTAATGTAGTATGGTAAATTTGCTGCTACGACTACTTCGCTTTCATCTGCAAGAATTTTAGCTAAATCAGCTTGTAGAAAATCTTGATGGATAATTTCTACATTGTTATATGGAGCTAAAGTATCGTCCAGTACAGGAAGTAAACGATCATCAATTTCAAAAGCTATGACTTTTTTTGCGTGTATCGCCAAAAATTGCGTTAATGCACCGATCCCTGGTCCAATTTCTAATGCAGTTGAATTTTCTGATAACAAAGACTCTACTGCAATTTTCTCCACGATTTGTGGTTCAACTAAAAAGTTTTGTCCATAATTCTTTTTTGCATACATTTGATGCTTTTCTAATATTTCCTTTGTATAGGAAGGTGTCGCAATAATTCTATCCATGTGTATCCTCTATGATTTCTGCTACTTGTGTATAGGTTAAACCCACCATATTGATGCGTTTATATAATGTCTTTGCATTGCATTTTCCTAAATGAAAGGCATTTGCAATTGTTTGTCGTCTAACTGCACTATCACTTTGCCCTTGCAAGCCTAGTGATAAAAACTGTTCCATTGAAAGTGTGGTTGTATCTGTTTGTGTAAAACTTACTACATGTTCTAATGCATCAAGCAAATCTTTTTCGTTTGCATGTTCAATTCCAACTTTTTTTGATGTTCTACTCTTACTTTTTTCAATAAAGGCATTTTTCAAATTTGGAATTTGCTCATTAATCACTCTACGTATTCTTTCTCCAACATGATCTGGATCAAGAAATAAAATGACGCCTCGCGTTGTATTTGCTTGTTGGATTTGTCGGATTGTTTGTTTGGAAAGATTGTAGCCATTGGTTTCAATGGTATCTACATCAAAGTATTGTTTCAACTTTGCTGTATCATGTTTTCCTTCAACCACAATGATTTCTTTGATTTTTAACATACCATGATTATAGCATAGAAAAAAAGGAAGAATTATGTGTTTAGCACTCTTCCTTTAGCTTGTTGTGACAGATTCTAAAAATTGTAGTAATTCTAGTGCAATATCATCAATAAAATAGTAATATTCATCGATTTTGGCATGATTTGCTTCCTTCCAAACATCGATAGTTTTTATTATATGACTACCTTTGTACACCTTGATGTGATAATCACTATTTGATAGCGTTAAACGATACCCTTCTGGATTTGTTTCTTCATGAAATTGATCACTATCATACGGACATGTATCAAGTAACTCCAGTAACGTATTTGTTTGTTTCTCATTGAGTGTGTATTTTTGTCCATTATATGCAACTTCAACAACAGCTTCGATTTTTGATTTCGTCGCTGTCGTTGTTTTCTTATTGGTTTCAGTATTGTTGCCTGTACATCCAAAGAGCATCAATGTGACTATACACATGACTATCACACGTTTCATTCTATCCCTCCAACATTACGCTTTATCTAAATAGAAAAAGAAGGTTGTTCCTTTATTGACTTCACTTTCGACACCATATTCAACACGGTGTAATTCTAAAATCCCCTTAACGATATTTAAACCAAGTCCGGTTCCAATATCTTGTCGTTTCCATTTTTTCGGTTGTTTGAAATAGCGATCCCAAATATATGGAATTTGGCTTTTCTTAATCCCTTTCCCAGTATCTGTGATTTCAATGCGGACACGATGTCCTTCATCACGTTGATTCACATATACTTTCTTATCACTTCCAGTAAAGTGAATTGCGTTTCCTACTATATTATACACCACTTGGTTAATTCTTTCTTTATCTGCATACACAAATAATTCTTCACTGTAGTTAAATTCAATTATATAGCCATCATTTGCTAGCATCTTATTGATACGGTTGACGATATCTTGAATTGTCGTGGTGATATCAAATTCAGCAATATGCAATTCTTGACGATTTGTTTGGATTTTCGATAAATCAAGCAAGTTATTTACCAGTTGTGTAAGTCGCTGTGCTTCATCGATAATTACCTGAATATTTTCTTTGGTATTTTCACCAGGTAAATCACGCATAACTTCTCCATATCCAGTAATCATCGTTAATGGTGTACGTAAATCATGTGATACATTTGCCATCAATTCATTACGCATCGATTCTACTTTCTTTAGTTCTTCTACGGCATAATTTAAGGTATCATTAAGCTCTTCAATTTCCATATACCCTCTTGCATCAAAGTGAATATCTAAATTATTTTGTGCAAGGAGTTTTGCTTTTCCATTGGTTTTCTTGATTGGGTTTGCAATTGTCCAAGCAATTAAATACGCAATGATAAATGACATTGCAAGCACAACCCAAGTAATGATAAACAATTGACGCGTACTAGCTGCAACGGTTTCTGAGGTTGGTGATAATCTTGCATTCACAATAACCATATATGTATTATCATTTTTACTTGTAATAACATTGGTTACCGTCATATTGGTAAAAGCATCAAGTGGCTTTCCACCAAACTCTAATTGTATATCTTCTACATCAACAAGTTCATTATCAGTTTCTAATGCGCCTGCATAAAGTTTACTTACATCTTGATTTGCTTGAATTGCTTCACAAGATGCATTTTCTCCTGTAGCTAATGGTAATTCTTGAAAATGTTGTGCATCTACTTTTTCAAATACTTGAATACAATAGTTTTGATTGATTGTCAAATCTTGCACATATTGATTAAATTCTTCCTGATTATCAATCCGTTTTACCATCCTTGAAGCGGAACGTGTAATTTGTTGGCTTGTATAGTTTTGGTAGAATTCCTCAAAGAAGACAATTTGCATTAACCAAAGCAGTGCAATAATAATTGCCGCAAAGATTAAGATAAATGCCATTATTTGATTTTGTAGCTTAATTCTCTTCAAAACGATATCCTACCCCTCGGATTGTCACAATATTATTACTGTATTGTCCAAGTTTTTTACGTAATAGTTTAATATGTGTATCTAGTGTACGATCATCACCAAAGAAATCATATCCCCATACCTTTGAGATAATTTGTTCTCTAGTTAAAGCGATATCTTTATTTTCAACAAGATACAACAATAAGTCATATTCTTTTGGTGATAGATTTAATGGTTCACTATCAATTTTCACTAGGTGTGATGTATGATTGATTTCCAATGTTTTGTAGTTGTACATATCAACTGTTTGGTTTTTCTCATAACGTTTTAGAATTGCTGCAATACGCATCATCAATTCTTTTGGTGAAAATGGTTTGACCACATAGTCATCTACACCAATTTCAAACCCGTGGATACGATCATATTCTTCTCCACGTGCACTTAGCATTAAAATTGGTACACCTGAAAATTTGCGGATTTCACGACATGCGCTAAATCCATCTAATTCTGGCATCATCGCATCCATTATAATTAGATCGATACTTGGATTGAGTTTTACTTTATCAATAGCTTGCAATCCATCTTCTGCCTCTAACACTTCATATCCTTCAAACTTTGCATATTTTTTTACAATTTCTCTTATATTTGCTTCATCATCAACGATTAATAATTTCTTCATAGTCCGTACGCTCCTAAACATATTATAATACAAAAGTCCATAAAACCTATGGACTTTCCTTGATATATGACTGAAGTTTTGGTGAACGTAACCTACTCCATGACTTATTTTTCAGTTTCTTTTACATAATAAAGACAAACATCGGATAAAATACCCAGTCCATTATGTGCTACATATTGTGATAAACCATCGTTTTGACTGTTTACTAACGTGTTTGTGATAAGCAGTTGCAACGTATTTGTTTGCTTGATTACATCTTTAGGAATTACAAATCGATATGGTGGTGCAATTTGTACACCACAAGAAGTACCATTGACAACTAATTCAACAACTTCATTTGCTTCTGCAATTTCAAGTATATGATCTTGTTTAACTAGTTGCACATCATATGTATACAACAAGTTTCCACTAAAGCGAGCAAATGCTTCACTATGTAAGGCATCTAGTGTTTGCACACGTTGGTATGAAGATTCATTATATGCTTTACATTCCAATGAAGATAGCATATCTAATGTTTGTATAAATGATCCTTTACTTGGTTTACATTTTGAAGCTGTCGTACTAACGAGTACCAACATTTCATATGGTTGTAATGTAAGTTGGAAAGTAACAGAAGTTTCATCATACTTTGCATCTAGCGTATATACTTCATTAGTGGATGCATCATAAATTGCCAGTTCTTGCGCAAAAGGTAGTTTGACTTGTGTATCAATTGTATGTGTCACACTTTCATTATTAAAAACAAACACATGACTATTTGCACGATGCATGTAATGTAGCATACTTAAATCTTTTTCTGGTGTTTCTGTATAAGCAAGTTTATCTTTTTCGAGTTCTTGAGCTAATTGATCCAACGTACATGTTTTCCCAATCGATTCCAATCCAGCAGGTGCTTGATGAATCCATATAATTTGCACTTCTTTTGCCAGTTTTTCTAATGCATTCATTAGTTTTTTAGGTAAATATGGGGCATACGGTACAACAAGTGTATGAAATCCATATTGTTCAATCCAATATTTTCCATCTTGCACAGTTGCATCAATAAGGTAATCTTCACTGATGATGTTGCAATCAATCTGATTTTGTTGGAGTGTTTTCGTTACTTTCTGCACAAACATTGTTTTTCCTTGCCATTCAGCAAAGGCATGATAGAGTACACCGATTTCACACTGCTGGTGTCCATCTTGTAGTAATTCACATAAGCGATTTGTGTATGTTGACCACTGCGTAAAGTAGGCAAACTGTGGATTGTTGCCGTGTGCATAGAAATGTGGTGGACAATCAAAATCCGGGAACTGTTTTGGACTGAATGCATGAGGTACAATCACATTTACTCCATGTACCAACATATGATTGGTAATCCATTTCATCATCCGTAAACCTTCAACCCAACCATATGCACCAAAGGCTTCACACATCAATCTGCCTTTTTTCTTTGGATCCAATTTTGCTGCAGATTGTCCTAACTTACAAAGTGCATAGTGATAAAATTCTCCATCACTTCCACCTGTTGAAAATGCAGTATGTGCATAATCCATTCCAGGAATCACTTGACCACCAATAATATCAATACCTGCATACGTTTGACCAACCAGGCTGCGAAAGTAATGTCCTGGTCCATACCCAAGACGTGCATGTGCATTATTATCTTCTATCACATGTCCAACATAATCTACATCATGTGCTGTACACCATGCACCAATGACTGCTGAAAAGTTTTTCGCATATAAATCACTTACGATATCCATATAGTAAAAACGAGCATCATTCGCTGCTTTACTAACTCCAGTAAATAAGAATACCTCACAAATGTTTGCTTGTTGAAGCTTTTCTTCAATTGTCATATTCCATGGAATAACCATATCTGTTTTTCCAATGATACAATTCGCTCCTTTTGCATTACCAAAACGTGGTTCATCTGAGAAAAAACCAACAATGGTTTGTCCAAACTCTTGCGAGAAATGCGACCAATGTTTCTCATATACTTCGTTTAGTAAAATTTGTGTTGCTTCTTTTCTTGTTGGATCCAAGTATTCACGTGTTCCTACTTCTTGCCCGCAATACGTTGTATATAGTACAAAGATACTGTAATGATCTGCATCTAATTGGATCTTTAATTTTCCATGTTCCACTTGTGCTGTAACATCTTGCAAGCTATCTTCAATAAATGCATCTTGGCCACTTGTGTCGTTTTTTGCAATATATACTTTATATAATGCATCATTTTGATGTTCTTTATCCATCATGAGTTGTCGAAATTCTGCATATGGTGCAATGGATAGTTCTCCTTGCAATACAGGTCCGCAAATATCATAACGACGGACTCGTAAATACTGCTTTTGTAGGTGTTTTGGTACTTGTCCATTTGCATATCCAGTTGGAAACTTTGCATCATCTAGAATCCAAAGTTTCATTTGACGCTTCTTTGCTTCTTTAATAATAAAGGCAAGATCTTCCCACCATTGATCTTGTAAGAACGCAGGATGCGGACGTGATTCAATACATAAATTGTGAATGCCACTTTCATAGATCTTTGTTATATAGTCAAGTAATATCTCGTGTGATTCTCCATGTTGCCAAAAAAATGGAAACAGATGATTTGCTTCTTGATGTTTTAATAATGTGTTAATTTTTTCCATAATTCACCTCTATCACTTCTATGATTCATTTCGTATCACACGACATCCATCAAGCAAACCTTATTTTATTTCCTTCTTATACGTTTCGCGATATACACTTGGTGTCATTTGATACTTCTTTTTGAATATCTTATAGAAGTATGTAATATTTTCGTAGCCGACTTCTTCCATAATATCGACAACAGGCAAAGTTGTGCTGATAAGTAGTTGTACAGCATTTTTTAAACGTTCTTCTTGAACTAGTTGAATAAATGTCGATTTTGTATATTTCTTAATGACTTTACATATCTTATAATCCGCAATTCCTAATTGTTTTGATAAAACAACGAGTGAACCTTCTTTATATTTCGTATGAACGTATTTAAGAATACGACTCATTAAGACTCTTTCACTACTTTCTGATTTATGGGTTTGAATATTTTCTGGATGATTCATCAATTCGGTTAATAGTAAACCAACCAATAGTTTTAGTGATACCCTTGCATTCATCTGTGGACGATACAGTTCGCTAATAATCAATTCGATATAATCTAGAGCAACTAGATTGTTGGATTCATGAAATACAAGAAATTCTTTTGTATCATCATAGGAATAAAGTGCCTGAAAAATAAAACGTACCACTTCATTATCCGTATCCACTATCGATGATAAAAACTCGAGAAACTCAGGTTGAATAATGAAATTAAAGATAATGTCATCTTCCCCAGTAAAGAGAATTTCATGTTCTACATTTTGATTTAATAAAATAAGTTCTCCTTGCTGGATGGTAATCTTTTTTCCACTAATTACATGTGTCATTGATCCACTATATACATACGACAATTCAATATAGTTATGTCGATGCATCGGATACTGTGCAAAACGTGCATGTTTACGCACAGAAAACAAACGATCCTCATCGTGTAATTTACGATAATCAATGACATTTGAATTTTCATGCATATAAATCGATTTATCAATTTTATGCTTCATATTCAAATTATCAATCTCTTCATCTGTGAATGTAATAAGCTCATCTAGTATCTCTTGTTTGATCATCGTGCACCTCATGCTTGTTACTCATAGTTTATCATAGATGCAAAAAGAAGATAAAGACGGACTATCTTTACCTTCAAAGTAATATTATGCCTCTCTATTTGCTAATACATAGGAAAGTACTGCTGAAACTGCAAATGCAATGAGTGCACATACAATAAATCCATAGAAACTAATATCAAGACCATCCGGATTAATCATTCCTGGAATTCTAAAGAATCCATCACCAACCATGGCATATAAACGTGCACCAAGTCCACCAAGAATTCCTCCTGCTAGACCTCCACCAATCCAAGCAGCCGCAAAACATTTTATTTGTGGTAAGGCAATTGTATAAATCGTTGGTTCGGTTACCCCACATAAACACGATGCCATCGCACCAAATCCAATGGATTTCTTTTCTGGATCTTTCATTTTTAATGCATATCCAAGTGATACACCTGCAAGTGCCCAAACAGTTAATCCTAAAATCGCATTGATTGGATCACTTCCCATCGTTACGATGTTATTGATTAACACTGGAATAAATGCTGCATGTAATCCAAGAAGCACCATTACTTGCCAGAATGCTCCAAATAAGATACCTCCAATAATTGGACTAAAATCAAACACCCCAACAACAAAATCAGATAATACACTTGATACAATATTCATAACTGGTCCAATTGCCAGCCAACTTAATGGTACTGTGATCATTAATACAAGTGTTGGCACTAACATAAGTTGTAACATTTGTGGAATAATTGATTTTGCAATACGCTCTATCCACGATGCAACATAGGATGCTAAGATAATTGGAAATAATGTACTAGAATAGGTTGCAGCTTCAATTGGTAAGCCTAAAAAGTTAAGTGCTTGTTCACCATTTACAGCAGCAACTAAATCTGGATATACAAGTGCTGCTCCAATTGCAGCCGTAACATATGGATTGCATCGAAATACTTTACCTGCAGAAAATCCAACGATAATTGGCATAAAGTATAGTACTGCATCAGATGCTGCATATAAGATAAGATACACTCCATCTGTTTTTGCAATTAGTTCAAATGTGACCGCTAGAGTTAATAATCCTTTGATAATTCCTCCTGCAATCATAGGTCCAATAATTGGCATGATACAACCAGAGATCATTTTAAAGAAACGATCAAATAATGAACCTTCATTATCTTTTGATGGTGCACTTTCTGGCGACACACCAATGATATTCTCTACTTCCTTAATTACTTCATTTACATGGGTTCCAATTATTACTTGATATTGACCACCTTTATTCATGACACCCTTTACACCAGGAATTGCTTTTACTTCTTCTTCATTTGGAATACTGTCATCTTTTAATACGAATCGCAAACGTGTCATGCAATTGGTAACGCTTTGAATGTTTTCTTTTTGGCCAACAGCAGCTACGACTTCTTGTGCAAGTTGGCTATAATTATTCTTTTTTGCCATATTCTACTCCTCTATCATCATCTTACTGTCATTTTGGTACCTTGACAACCACAGTATATCAAGAGTTTATATAGGCAAAAATATCTCATCTTGGTTTTTTGATTATCCTTTTTTGCAAAAAGAAAGATACAGTATTCATCATTAAACCGTATCTTTCCTCTTTAGATTATTCTTCTTTGTCAAAATCGTATTGAATTCCTTTACATAAGTAAACGATGTGTTCACAGATATTTACTGCATGATCACTGCTACGACCAATCGTGCGATACAGTGCAGATAAGTTAAATGCATCTTCTAAGTCGGCAACATTATTTTTAATCACAATCTTACGGAAATCTTGTAAGAGTGCTTCAAGTTCTTTATCTTGTGTTGGAATTTCATATGCCAAAGAAACATCTTTTTGTTTGTAAGCAATCATGATATCCTCTAACATTTTCACCAATCTTTGTTGGATGAAACTTGCTTCTTTTAATATTTTTAGTGTTGCTGGATTGTCTAAGTTCTTAATCACAAACTTTGCCATGCTTTTTGCATAATCGCCAATTCTTTCTAAATCGGAAGCAATCTTGATTGCGACGATCACACGACGTAAATCTGTCGCAATTGGACGCAACAAGACAATATCGGCAATTGCTTGTTCATTGATGTTTGTTTCATAGTTATTGATGATTTCATCATTGTGCATTACTTGTCGAGCAAGTGATTTTTCTGGATGTTCAAATAACACTTCACAGTTTTTATGTTGTTCGATAACTTGTCTTCCCATATGTCGAACACTGGTTTCAAGTTTTACTAGTTTACGATCTAATTTCAGCATAACATCCTCCTCTTACCCAAATCTTCCAGTAATGTATTCTTCTGTTTTCTTATTTTTTGGATTGGAGAAAATATTTAAAGTACTATCAAATTCTACAATTTCCCCCAATAAGAAGAACGCTGTATCATCACTGACTCTTGATGCCTGTTGCATCGAGTGTGTAACAATCAAAATCGTATAATCCTTTTTAAGGATATCAATCAGTTCTTCAATTTTTTGTGTTGCAATTGGATCTAGTGCACTCGTAGGTTCATCCATTAAGATGACTTCTGGTTTCATGGCAATTGCACGAGCAATACACAAACGTTGTTGCTGTCCACCAGACATGCCTAATGCATTTTTATTTAATCTATCTTTTACATCATCCCATAACGCTGCAGCTTTTAAGGAGCTTTCAACAATTTCATCTAGTATCTTCTTATCCTTTACACCCTGACAACGTGGCCCATAAGCAATATTGTCATAAATACTCATTGGAAACGGATTTGGTTTTTGGAATACCATTCCAACTTTTGTCCGTAAATCAATCGTATTTATTTTATCAGACAGTATATTTTTACCATCCATATTGATTTCACCAGTAATCTTTACCCCATCTACTAAATCGTTCATTCGATTCAATGTTCTTAGAAACGTTGACTTTCCACATCCAGAAGGACCGATGAGTGCAGTTACACGGTTTGCTTTTATGTTGATATTCAAATCCTTTAATGCTTGAAAATCACCATAATACAAATTTAAATGTTTTACCTCAAATTTAATATCTTCCATATTATCCTACTTTCTTCTGAATTCGTCTAGCAACCAATTTTACAATAAGATTCAATGCAACAATTACCAATATTAGAATGGTAGCCGTCGCAAATGCTTGCGCTCTTTGTTCATCACTGACACCTTCACTTGCTAGATAGTAAAGGTGGGTTGTTAGTGTTCTTGATGAAGAGAATATCCCTTCAGGCATATAGTACACCATACCAGCGGTTAGTAATAACGGTGCACTTTCACTAACGATTCGACCAATCGCTAAGATGATGGCACTAATAATTCCATTCAAACTTGTTGGTAAGATAACTTTAAAGATGGTTTGTACCTTACTTGCACCTAGTGCATAACTTGCTTCTCTAAGTTCATTTGGAATGGTTTTTAATGTTTCTTCAATCGTTTTAATCAAGACCGGTAGTATCATAATTGATAAGGTTAAAGATCCTGATAAAATGGAATATCCATTTGTGAATGGTTGTAAGATTGTCACAAACAAACTAAATCCAAAAAGTCCATAGACAATACTTGGAACACTGGCTAATCCATCAATGGCAAAACGAATAACTTCGGTAATCTTATTTGCTTTTGCATACTCATGTAAATAGAGTGCACTACATATCGATATTGGTGTCGCAATAAGTAAGGTTAGTCCAACCGTGTATAACGTTCCAACTAACATCGGTAAGATTCCACTATTTGGATCACTTGGACTAAAACTGTTTGTTAGAAAATCCCAACTTACATGCGACAGTCCTTTTTGTAAGACAAATACGATAATTACAACAAGTGAAATAATACTAATTGCACTTGCTAAAAAGATAAACAGGTATTGGATACCATCCATAATTGTTCGTTTTTTCATGAATGTGCCACCCCTTTTCGTTTTACTCTAAGTATGATGATATTGATCAAACATACAAAGATAAAAAGGACAACCCCGGTTGCAAACAGTGCAGCTTCATGGGTTCCACTAGCATATGCAAGTTCCATAATAATGTTACCTGTTAAAGTTCTTCCACCATTCAGATACGCTTCACTAATAGGAATAAGTTGTGGCATCATATTGGCATTTCCTGCTACTAGCATAACAGCCATGGTTTCTCCTAGTGCTCTTCCTAAACCTAGAAGAAACGATGTCAGGATTCCACTTTTTGCATATGGTATTTTGGTTTTCATAATCGTTTGCATCTTTGTTGCTCCTAGTGCAAGCGAGCCTTCATCAATTGTTTTCGGTACTGCTTTTAGTGCACTTGTCGATAATGATACAACCGTTGGTAATATCATTAGTGCCAAAATCAATGATGCCGTAAACAGTGTTGTTCCACTACGAATGTTAAATAGTTTTTGCACAAATGGAACCATTACAGTTAATCCAAAAAATCCATAGATCACACTTGGAATCGATGCGAGTATTTCTACTGCAAATAAAACAAAACTCGCAATTTTCTTAGGTGCGATTTCGCTAATAAAGATTGCTGTATATAAACCAACAGGTATTCCAATCAAACATGCAAGAATCGTTGTAAGAATACTTGCCACAACAAAGGATGCAATTCCAAATTGTTCAGTTGATGGAGACCATACATCCGATGTAATAAATTCAATAATATTTACTTCTTTAAATAATGGTAAGGCTTTTAATAAAGTGAAAATAAGAATGGCAGCTAAAGCAATTACGGAAATACACGTAAAAAAGAAAACAACGGTTTTAAAGATTGCATCGATTCTTAATTTTGAATGCATACGTTTCATTCGCTACTTCCTTTCCACAGGTATATAATTATGTGCTTCAATTAGTTTCTTTCCTTCTTCTGAGAAAATGAAATCAAATAATTCACTACCTTGTTTCTCTCCTTTTTTCTGTACAAGTAAGAAAGCACGTTGGATTTTATACGTTCCATCTTTTACACTTTCTTCACTTGGTAATACGCCATCAATTTCTAATACTTTTACATTATCCGATAAGGATCCTAGTGAAATGTATCCAATCCCATGTTCATTAACCGATACATCACTAATTATGGAACCTGTTGCATTTTGAATATCGGAATTACGAATCAATTCACTTGATGTAAATCCTACAATGCTTTCAAAGCCATCGCGTGTTCCACTACCTTCTTCTCGTGAGACGACAGCGATTTCTTTATCATCACCACCTACATTTTTCCAATTGGTAATTTTACCAGTATAAATATCTTTTAGTTGTTCCATCGTGATGGAATCCACTGGATTATCTTTATGTACAACTACGACAATTCCATCTAAGGCAATGATCGTTTGATCAAGTTGCTTTGCTTCTTCAGGTTTTAATTCTCTTGAAACCATACCTAGTTGAAAGGTTCCATCTTCCGTTCCTTTTATCCCTACACTGGAACCTCCACCTTGGATACTTACTAAAGCATCGTTTTTCTCATTGTATGTTTCTGCGATACTTTCCATAAGTGGTTGTATTGACGTTGAACCGCCAATAATCATGGATGTTATCCCTTCACTTGTACTTCTTCCACCACATCCGCTAATTACAAGAATGCAGCAAAGACTTAGTATTGTTCCTATCTTTTTCATCCAAACCTCCATCTTACATGTAAATTATAAGTAAGACATATGTTCTTATTGTTTACAAACTGTTAAGAAATGGTTAAAAAGTTTTGACATTTTGCTTTTTTATAGTTTGTATGTACAATGAAGATACAAAAAGGAGTAACTATGACAAACATAATGGATTATCTTGCTTGGCGTGGGGATCTAACTTTCCAACAAGATCCCTTCAATGAAATAGATGCACTAATACTTGCACGCTTATCGTATTTGCGTTTTGATCAAATGGTCGACTTTCAACTTGATAAAACAAAACCACTGGCGGATGTTGCAGCAATGTATTTTAAGGTGCCAGTAGATCCCAAATCACTAAGTCCAACTGAACTTGAAGATCAACCATTCTTACAAGCTTTGGCAAAAAGTATTCGCTTCAAAGATCTTTTACTATCTGGATATCGCAATCATATTGATCCTATACTAGAAAAACAGTTTGCTTGTATTACGATCCAATTAACTAAAGATATATACTATATTTCCTATCGTGGAACCGATAATACGCTTGTTGGTTGGAAAGAAGATTTCAATATGACGTACTTAACTATCATCCCCGCACAACAAGATGCACTTGCATATATTGAAGAAGTAAGTCAAATCTTACCTGGCAATTACTATCTTGGTGGACATTCTAAAGGTGGTAATCTAGCTATTTATGCAGGTATGTTTGCCAAAACAAAACTACAAAAGCAAATCCTTGGCATCTACAACTTTGATGGTCCTGGCTTTCAGAAAGATACCGCAACACTATTTGCGAAAAAGCCACTTAGTAAAAACGTATATACATATGTTCCACAAGGTTCGATTATTGGTATGCTGATGTATCGCTATCTTCCTTATACGGTTGTTAGTAGTACAGAAAAAGGGATCAACCAACACGATGTCTATAGTTGGCAAATTCTTGGAAAACAGTTCGTATATGAAAATTCACGCACTGAAGATAGTCATTTTATTGATCGCACCATTAAGACATGGATGGATCAAATTCAACCTGATGATCGCAAGAAATTCATCGATTCGATGTTTGAACTTTTTGCTAGTGTGGGTACAGATACCGTTCATGAAATGGGTGAATCTTGGTTTAAATCATTAGGTAGTATGCTAGATGCATATTCCCACCTGGATAAAGAAACACGCAAAGATATGGGAGATGTTACTTCACTCTTGATGAGTACCATCTCTAAAAATATGAAGGATGTCCATCCATTAGATAAACTTCGCTTGAAAGTAAAAAATACCAAGCCTACAGAATAATCCTGTATGGCTTGGTATTTTAGTTTTTAATCCAAATTTGGAATGACGAACCTTTATCTACTTCACTTTCAATCACAAGTTGTGCATTATGGGCATCAAGTACAGACTTTACAATCGATAATCCTAACCCACTACCACCAGAAACACGAGAGCGTGCCTTATCCGTACGATAGAATCGTTCAAAGATGCGTTCTTGGTCTTCTTTTGAAATTCCTCGACCTTCATCTTTTACTTCAATTACATATGAATCCCCACGATATAGTGTAGATACTGTAATAGCTCCATGATCACTATAGCTAATTGCATTGGATATTAAGTTATTGATAACGATTTGCATTTGTCCAGGATCCACAAAGATTGGTTCTTTGTTTTCATAATTCGTTTGAATTTGTAATCCTTTTTTATTTGCTTTATACGATAAACTAGCAATACTTGCATCAATGATTTGTGTTACATCGCAAGATTCACGTTTCATAACAAGTTGTTCACTAGATAATCTTGATAACTGCAATAAATCATATACGATTCGTTCTAGCCGACTATTTTCATATTCGATTTGTTCAAGGAAGTCTTTTCGTACTTCTTCATCATTAAATCCTTCTCGATTTAAAATTTCAACCATTCCTTTAATCGCACTTATTGGTGTTTTTAATTCATGTGATGCATCTGCTATAAACTGTTTTTGCAGTACTTCTTGACGTTTAATTTTTGTAATATCTTGAAATACGATTACACAACCGCTAAACTGATTATTTTTAAATAATGGTTCACTGTATGCTTCGTATTCTTTTTCATGCACGACAATCGTTTTTCGAATTTCTCGTTCAAATAATGTCGCATCAAAAATGAAACGATATACAGGACGTTCAAAATCATTATGTACATATGTAAGTCGTCGTTGTTCTTTCGACTGACGAAACTCTGCAAAACTATCATTGAATAAAAGCACTTCCCCATTACGATCCAATAAGATTAACGGCATCGGTAAATTGGAAATTAATGTAGCAAGTTGTTCTTGTCGAATATCCGCTTGAAATGTCACGTTTTGAATTTTTGTATGTAAACGTGCATTTTCTGCTTTCTCAATACTTTCGCGTTCTTGTGCTTCTTGATAGGAAAAGTATCCTGCTGTTACACCTAATAGAATAATGACCAAAAAGCTTGGCAGGTTGAACATATAAACACCAATCAAACCAAAGAAACAAAGTAAAAGAACTTTTTGATAGCGTTCTTTAATCATTCTTTTGCCTCAAGTATATACCCAACTCCACGGGAAGAACGAATTTCCACAGGAGCATCTTTTAGTTTTGAGCGCAGTTTGAAAGTATGCACATCCACAATTCGCGTATCTCCATCATAATCAAATCCCCAAATATCATTTAAGATTTGGTCACGCGATACAACGATATTTGCATTGCGGATAAAGTACGTAAGTAAATCGTATTCTTTCTTTGTTAGTTGTAATAAATTATCTTGCAAATACACTTTCCGTTTATTTTCATCAACACGTAAACCTGAGAATGTTTGTTCCTGCTTTGTGTTGTTTCGTTTTAGATGGGACTGTACACGCGCAAGTAATACACGTGGTGAAAATGGTTTGGTAATATAATCATCGACTCCAGCTTCAAATGCTTCTAGGATGTTAGATTCCTCATCTTTTGCCGTAAGCATAATCATTACACCATCAAGCCCCTTTTCACGAAATTTTCTAACTAAATCAATTCCCTCAATTTTAGGAATCATCCAATCAATTAAAAATACATCGTATGCTTGACTATAGGCTTTTTCTAAAGCAACTTGTCCATCACTTGCTTCATCAACTGCAAAACCAGCAACCTTTAAATCATAGGCAATTAGTTTACGAATATTTGTTTCATCTTCAATCAATAGTATTTTTTTCATGGTCCATCCTCGTTTGTATTAATCATAGAACAAATGTTCACAATTGAAAAGATATGTTAACTAAAAAAGAAAAAAGTTAACACAATCTTCATCTAGAATCCATCATTCCTAAACAAAAAGGGCACTTGCCCTTGTCGTTTTACATATTATTTATTTCATAAATGGAATTTTCTTGCGAATTCCTCCTCTAACTACACCAACAAGAACTTGTAGAATGTTTGCTACATCATCATGTGCATAACCAGTTTTATTTGCTATCCAACTTACCATATTGGCATCAACTTCTGGTTTGAATGGTCGCTTAATTTCTTTAGTGCAATATTCTTCATATGCATCTGCAATCTTTGTACAGATTTCTTTATCTTTACCTGTTTGTTTCATTACTTCATCAATTACATTTGTGTAGTTCATTTTATTTACCCTCTACTTCCCTTAAAATCCAATCCATTCAAAGATATTTGTCTCTTTTTCATCTTTGAAATCAAATGTGTCTTTATCATCATCCGTCTCTTTAAAATTTGTTTCTACGTACTTTTGAATTGCTGGTTTATCTAAATTTCTTTCCACTACTTGTGATACTAACCCAATTCCTACTAACATGACACATGCCACAACTAACTTATTTCTTTTCATATACATTTCCTCCTCGTCTTTTCTAGGCCTTTATATGTTTGCTTATTGTTTCTGTAACTTTTGTTTTACTATTTTTCTTCTCATTAACTACAAGCATCTGAAAGATTGCATTTACAACACTTTCTATTTGTATTTCAATTGTAGATCCTTGAATGTGACTCAAATCAAATAGTGTTTGAATTCCTGCAATTAGAAATTGAATATCTTCTAATGGTTGCTTAGATATAAACTCTCCATTTGCATTTCCTTCTTCAATAATTTGTGCATAGATTGGACAAATTACTTCAATAGTTCTTTGCAATGTTCTTTGTTTCATCAGTGCATTGTTTGCTTCATAAAGTTGTTCAATCATTACTTTCTTATTGTCTGTTTTTGGTTTACTGAAGATACATTGCAGCAATTTATCCATTGCACCTAGCTCTTGTTTATCCATAATGGTTGTTGCCGTTTGTAAGTCTTCATCAATAAATCGCATAATTACTGCATCCATAACTTCTTCTTTTGATTGGAAATAATAATAGAAGGTTCCTTTTGCAATTCCAACTTCTTTTAGAATGGCATTTACCGTTGTATCTTCATATCCCTTACTTGTGAATAGTGCTTCAGCAGTATCAAGTATTTCATTTCGTTTGATATCGAATTCTTGTGTGTTTGACATGTCCTTCTCCTTTGTCGACCGCCGGTCTATATACATATAGTAATCGACCAACGGTCGAATGTCAACAATTTCTTTACACTTTTTTTATTTTTTATTCTTTGATTCTTTTTTGACGTTAAAAAAAGGGCCTTTCGCCCTTAGAGTAATTCTCCATATTTTCTGATATAAATCTTTTTCATAATGCTTACACCAACAAAGTATAAGAACATTAAACCAAACATCCATGCAAAGTAAATAACTGGTAATCCAGTCAATTCAAAGTAACTTGCAAGTGGTGTGTATGGCAGTGCAATAATGAATAGTACAGAAATCGTTGTTAAAGACATAAGTACTGCCGATGGTCGTGATTGAATAAATGGTATTTTACTTGTACGCATCAACCAAATCACAAAGGTTTGTGTACACATAGATTCAATTAACCAACCAGTTTGGAATACAGCAACATATAGAAGTTGCATTGATGGATCACTTATTTGATGATACATCAATCCATTACATACCATTGGACAAATCACAAAGTACAGTAATAGATAGGTAAGAATATCAAAGATGGAACTAATCGGTCCAAAGTATTTCATAAAACTAGAAATGCCATCTGCTTGCCAACGTCTTGGTTTCAATAAGTATTCTGGATCCATGTGATCCCATGGAATTGCTGTACATGATAAATCATACACCAAATTAAGTAAGATTAACTGTACTGGATCCATCGGTAGAAATGGTAAGAAGGCACTTGCTATTAATACAGAGAACATATTTCCAAAATTAGAGCTCGCTGTAATTTTGACATATTTCATCATATTTCCATAGGTCTTTCTACCTTCAAGAATCCCTTTTTCTAATACCATTAAATCCTTTTCTAATAAAATGATATCTGCACTTTCTTTTGCAATATCTACTGCTGTATCTACAGAAATTCCAATATCTGCTTGATTCATTGCAAGTGCATCATTGATACCATCTCCCATAAAGCCAACTGCATGTCCTTTTTCTTTCATAAGCCGAACTAGACGTGATTTTTGTTGGGGAGATAGTTTTGCATAGATATCAACCGTATCCACTTTCTCCTTAATTTGTTCATCACTCATTTTTTCTAAATCACTTCCAAGCAAAATATCTTGTACATCCATACCTACTTGTTTACAGATTGCTTGTGTTACTACATCATTATCACCAGTTAAGACTTTTACATTCACTCCGTAATAATGTAAGGCTTCAATAGCAGCTTTCGTTGTTGGTTTTGGTGGATCAAGAAATGCTAAATAGCCAATCAGTACCATATCTTGTTCATCCTGTACACCAAAGGCATCAACGTCTTTTGGATTTGTTTTTTGTGCAACTGCAATTACACGCATTCCTTCTTTGTTAAGTCGATCTACTACTTGAACAACACGATCTTTCATGTCTTCACGTAATCTCGTGACTTGTCCATCTAGTTCAACATATGTACAAATATGTAATATCTCTTCTACTGCACCTTTTGTGATCAATTGTACTTTTCCTTGATGATCTTTTACGACAACACTCATTCGTCTTCGATTAAAATCAAATGGAATTTCATCAACTTTTTCATAGCGATCGACAATATCTTCAAACATTTCTTTTTCTTGTGTTTTATTAATAATCGCGATATCGATAAAGTTCTTTAGCCCTGTTTGATAGTAACTATTTAAAAATCCATGACGTAACACACGATCATCTTCATTTCCATTAACATCTAAGTTATATTGCAATACAACTTTATCCTGGGTAATTGTTCCTGTTTTGTCTGTACAAAGAATATCCATTGCACCAAAGTTTTGAATTGAATTTACGTTCTTAACAATTACCTTTTGTTTGGACATTTGATATGAACCTTTTGCTAAACAGGTTGTAGTAATCATTGGCAGCATTTCTGGAGTTAAACCTACTGCAATGGAAATCGCAAACATTAATGCATGAACAAAGTCACCTTTGCTAAATCCATTAATAAAGAAAACAATCGGTACCATGATAAGCATGAAACGAATAAGTATCCATGATACATGGTTCATTCCTTTTTCAAAACTTGTTTCTTCTTTTTCTTGTATTTCCTGGGAAATAGAACCAATGAGTGTCTCATCACCTACTGCTACTACGACACCAATAGCAGACCCTGATACGACATCACTTCCCATAAATACGAGGTTCTCATATTCAATGGTTGGTTTATCATCTTGTTCATGATCAGCAAACTTTTCAACTGGAGCACTTTCACCAGTTAAACTACTTTGTTGAATAAATAAGTCTTTGGTTTGAAATAGACGCATATCTGCTGGAATCATATCGCCAGCTGCTAAATACACAATATCACCAACAACAATTTCATTAATTGGCACTTCTGTTGCAGCTTTTCCTTTACGCTTAACTCGCGTTGTATTCTCAATCATTTCATTGAGTTTTTCTGCTGCTTTACTACTACGACTTTCTTGGATAAATCGTAACAAGCCACTACTAATTACCATAATGGAAACAATAATGATAGTTGTCCAGTCCTGTTTTTTATCTGGCATTAACACAACATCTGTGAAATACGAGATCACAACTAAAATAATCAAAATCAAACTAAATGGATTGATAAATGCATCAAACAAGCGTTTCCATACACTATCGGGTTGTTTACTAGTCAGTACATTTTCTCCAAACATTTCCATTTGTTCTTCTACATGTGTTTCATCAAATCCATCCATACCACTATCAAGCATATCTAACAAATTCATAATAGGTAATTTTGCTGCTTGTTTAAGTCTTGCTTTTAAAGTCTTTGCTTTTTTTACTTCTGCTTTTTTTGCTTCTTCTTTATGTTTTTTAAATACAGTCATCTACTTACCTCCCTTGGGATGGTTACAACAAGTAACTGTAATCGTCACATGCTATACCATGCCATATATCTTGTATTTGCCTCTGCTTTGGTCCTTCGTCCATGTGACTCACTCCTTTCAAACATAGAAAAAGCCGCTCTCAAAAGAAAACGGCATTAAAAAACTATGACATTTCCGTTTGAGCTTTAGCTTTGTAGGGCGATGAAATTGCATTAAGTATGACCTTGAATCGATCATACCTGCTAACCTGCGCATAGTGTCTCCACTATTTTGCGGCAGCAACCCGTATCCCTACAGTAACCTTACTTACCGGTTTTTCTAGAGACATCATAACGCGAAATGCCAAAATGTACAACATTTATCCACGAAATCTTCACTTTCCGCTTATGGTAGAATGTCCATTTCTATGCTATTATAATGATATTATGAAATTTAAGAAAGCAACGACACAAAAAGAAATATTTCAACTTATGCGTATCCGAATTGACGTATTTGTGATTGAACAAGAAGTAGATCCAAGTATTGAAATTGATGATGCGGATGGCTTATGTGATCAATACGTACTCTATGATGACAATGAGCAAATCGTTGGTACTTGTAGAGTCATCATAGAAAATGATTCTTGGCACGTAGGACGTGTAGCTGTAAAAAAAGAGGACCGCAAACATAAGTATGGAAGTTATATGTTACAACAAGTAGAACTACTTGCTCGTCAAGCAAATGCAAAACAACTTGCGCTTGGCGCACAAGTAACTGCAATGCCTTTTTATGAAAGAAATGGATATGTTGGATTTGGTGATATCTTCTTAGATGCACATATTGAACATAAAATGATGGTGAAACAATTATGAGTAGAAGAAGACAAAACCTTTCCAGGGTTCGCCAACCACAAAAGTTTGATTACATCTTATCGTTAATCATCGTACTATTCTTTGTGGCTTCAATTATCACCATTGCTGCTTGTAAACCACTTTTACCTGTTTACTTAAGTTTATGGGGACTAGATGGTGTACTCACAAAACAAATTCTATTTTATATTCTTGGAGTCATCATCATTGCCGTAATTATTTATTTCGGTAATGATAATCTCTTTGATTTTGCGAAGATTGGCTATTTCATCTTCTTAGCATGTCTGGTGTATTTGTTTATGTCCAGTCAAGTGGTCTATCGCTTCACTGGTCGCTATTTGCCACTCGCTTCTCCTGTAAATGGTTCAACCGCGTGGCTACAAATACCCTTACTAAATATACAACCTTCCGAGTTTATGAAGGTTATGCTAATTATTATTAGCGCTTATGTAATTGAGCAACATAACGAAATGAAAGAAGATGATTCCTTTGAAAGTGACATTCACTTATTTATTGAGTTATTAAAATGGATCTTAGTTCCTGCCATACTCATTCTACTACAACCAGATACCGGAATCTTCATTTTGATTCTATTCTCGATTATGGTTATGGTTATCTGTTCTGGAATTCGTAAAGAATGGTTAATCTTTGGTGGAATCGTAGTTGTCGCTGCAGTTGTGCTATTCTTATATTTATTTTATTTCAATCAACCATTATTTGTAAAAATATTTGGTGATAGTTATAAGGTTAAGCGTATCTATGGTTGGCTGTATCCTGAAGAATATTCAACAGGTGTTGGTTTACAACTATACTCATCCCTACTTGCGATGGGTTCTGGTGGTTTATTTGGACATGGTTTCCAAGCCAGTCTTATCAGTTTTCCAGAACCACATACAGATTTCATCTTCGCGGTTATTGGAATGAACTTCGGATTTATTGGCTGTTTATTTGTAGTTGGTTTATGTGTTGCCTTAGATGTGCGTTTATATATTATTGCATCCAGGTCAAAAAATAGTATTGAGAAATTGATGGTCATTGGTTTTCTAGCCATGTTCATCATTCAACAATTAGAAAACATCGGAATGGTTGTTGGATTATTGCCAATAACCGGAATCACTCTCCCACTTATTAGTGCAGGTGGTTCCAGTATGTTATCCTTCATGATTGCCTTTGGTATTATTATGAATGCATCATTAAAAGCAAAAAAGTTATCAGACTATGTATATTAGTCCGATAACTTTTTTTATCTTCTAAACCAAGATTTTTTCTTCTTATAGAAAGGTTCATAGCTTTTCACTGCACTTTGACCAAAGTCACTTTGCAATTCAACCATATCTAAAAATTCACCTTTATCTAAATATTGTGGTGCTAAACGACCAATCTTAGGAAAATCAACTTCCTTTTGCGTTGTATCAACCACCATCAAATAACTACCTTCGCCATCTTTCATCATATATAGCAAGTATGCACTCGAAACACTTTTTAATGTTGGTAATAATTCTTTTACTGCATCAATGAGTTTCGTTGGATATTTCGCAGGAATTCCGATTTGCACAGAAGTTTCCTTTTCAACAACAACTTTTTTTGCACCAGATAACATATCTCTGGTAAATAAGAAATTCTCAGTAAACGGATTAATGACAAGTCCTGCATATGATTCATTTTTTAACACTAATGATTTTCCATCCTCAAAAGATACCATAAGTGTTTGTTGGCCTTCTTGTTTGAGCCATTTCCCCAATTCATTCCAATCGGTAAAGTATGGCAGATAATACTCATTATTTGCATTTGTAATTCCTACAAAACTAATTGTTGAGCCTTTTTCTAATACTGTTTGATTTCCATCTTGTTCTCTTGTTTTTGCATCCAGCTTTACTGGTACTAAAAATATCGCTTGTTCCAATTCTTGAAAAAATGCGAGTTCATTTTCTTTGGTTGGTTGTTCCTTCAACTGTTTCATACAAGCAACAAGCTTTGGATTGACCACCGGTTTATTTACATCATAATCTTCTCTCATATGTTTCCCTCTTTTACATCACTTATATGTATTATAACGCAAAACAAGCCGACATGACTGTCGACTTATCTTTATGCTTCATTATGGAATTCACGATACAAGTAGTTTTTGGATACACCTTGTTCCTTTGCAACCTTTTTGATTGCTTCTTTACTGCTCATTCCATTTTCCATATATTGTTCTACTTTTTCTTTTAGCAATGGTAAAGGCATGACATCTTTTTCTTTGTCGCAACCTTCAATAACAACAACCATTTCACCTTTGATATCATCAACAACTTCAAGAACTTCACTGATCTTTCCACGAATAAATTCTTCATGCATTTTTGTTAGTTCTCTTGCTAAACAAATATTGCGATCTCCTAATACTTGTAAGCTTGTTGTTAACATCTTTTCAATGCGATGTGGTGCTTCATAGAAAATCATCGTATATGGAAGACCTTTTACTTCTTCTAAAAATTTTGCACGTTTGTTTTCTGTTGCATCCATAAATCCATAAAATACAAATGGTTGTGGTATTAGCCCACTAGCTACAAGTGCATTTAAACATGCACTACTTCCAGAAATCGGTACAACATTGTATCCTTCAGCAATCACTTTTTCTACTAAAATATGACCTGGATCAGAAATACAAGGGTATCCTGCATCACTAACTAGGGCAATATTTTTTCCTTCTTCAAGAAGTTTAAGAATTCCTTTTACACTTTCATTCTCATTATGTAAATGATGTGCAATGATATTTGTTTCAACGCTAAAGTGATGACATAGTTTTTTGGTATTGCGTGTATCTTCAGCAGCAATCACATCAACTTCTCTTAAAACTTCAATAGCACGTGGTGTCATCTCTTGTAGATTTCCTATTGGAGTAGCAACCACATAAAGCGTTGCCTTTTCATTATGAAAACTTTTTTGTCTAATCATAAAGTTTTACATCCGGTAATAGAACATTGATATCTACAAACTGGATGTCCTCCTTATTTTCAATTTTCGCTTGTTTTAATAATAAGTTGTAACTTGTAATACGATATTGTTTTCCATTGAACTCAATTCGTGAATTGATCTTTGGTAAATCTTTACGCATTTCTGTATACAAGTCATCTTCATAGCGTAGACAACATTTTAACTTTCCACATTGTCCTGATAACTTTTGAATATTCAGTGCCAACAATTGGTTTTTTGCCATGTTAATTGAAACCATTTCAAAATCACTCATATATCTTGAACAGCATGTTTCTTGTCCACATTGCCCAAGTCCACCAATCATTTTTGCTTTATTACGTGGTCCTACTTGACGTAGTTCAATACGACAATGGAAAATTGATGCTAAACGTTTCAATAATTCACGAAAATCGACACGTTCTTCTGCAACATAAACAAAGGTAATTTTGCTTTGATCTAATGTATATTCTGCTTCAATTAAATTCATATCTAAATTTAAGTTTTTAATTTCCGCATCACAAGTTTTTAGTGCTTCCTTTGCTTTTTCCTTGTTTACCTCAAAACGCTCTTTATCCTTCTTACTTGCTTTTCTAAGTACAGGCTTAAGTTCCATCTTTCCTTTATGTTCTTCAATTGATAAAACATCTCCAGAAACATGTGCCATCTCAATTCCACGAACGGTTTCAACGACAACTAGATCTCCAGATTGAAAATCACTTTGTGTTGCACCGAATGTATATGCACGTCCATGTTCTTCAAAACTAACTGGAACGACATGTGTAAATGCATCTTTTTTACTCATCCTTTACACCTCCATTTCATATAAAAATTCATCCATCAATAAAGCGATATTTACCCCTTTACGATTTTTATCTTTCATTTGATTGCATACAACCATGAATTTTGTTGCTAATGAATCATCAATAGCATTCAATAGTTGATCATAACTTGTAATTGCTGTATGTTGTTGCATCAACTTATCCTTACCTAAACTCACTAACATTTCAAACATATATTTTGCGACTAAGCGAACTTCACGTTTCCCTTTCGCGAACCCTTGTTGGATGAGTACGTTAACATCACGATCCCGATTGCTTATTTTCTTCACAAACGTTTCAAATAGATAACGTGCATGCTGATACTCATCACTTTCTTCAATCGCAATAATGTTGGATAAATCCACTTGCATGTGGGAAAGTAGATATGCATCATATGCATCCATATCTTCTTTTAATTGATCATACACCGTTCCATCTTTTTGCTTATGAAAATGTATCATTTGGCATCTTGATTTAATTGTATCTAACAATTGATCTGGATGTTCAACTAACAAAATTGCCATAACTGGACTGGTTGGTTCTTCCAAAAATGTCAACAAACTATTTAATGCACTTGGGGTTGTATTTTCTGCATGATCAATAATATAGATCTTCATTCCTACACTTTCCAAATTAGTTTTGGCAAATTCTTCTTTTAGTTTTATCACATCATCTTTTTTGATCGAAGTTGTAGTTCCATCTAAATAAATAAAATCTGCATAGTTGTGGTGCATGATTCTTTGACAAGTATCACATGTCTCATCAGCAAACCCAACACTCTGACAAACCAAACTTTGTGCAAGCAACATTGCCGTTTCTTTTTTTGGTGTATTTTGATCTCCAACAAACATATATGCATGTGCCAAACGATTATTTAATAATGCGTTTTCTAGCACTTGATATACTCTTGGTTGTTCGCGTTTTAAACGTTCTTTAAACATGATCGATTACTTCTTTCACCTTTCGATATGTATCTGCATATACAGCTTCAACATTTTGATTTGCATCAATAACAGTAATTCGTTTTGGATACAATTTAGCAACTTCATCATAACCCTTTGCAACTAGGTAATGAAAGCTTTCACTTTCTTGATCCAAACGATCTAAGTGTTTTCTTGATGCAATTCGTTGCAATCCATTTTCAGGATCCACTTTCAATAATAAGGTTGCATCAGGCATTGTATCTGCAATTGCAAATTGATTCATTTGGTAGATTTCTTCAATCCCAAGACCTCTAGCTACCCCTTGGTATGCTAATGATGAATCAATAAAACGATCACATAACACAATCGTTCCAGCTTCTAGTGCAGGAATCACTTTTTCAACTAAATGTTGACGACGTGCAGCAGCATAAAGTAACGCTTCTGTTCGTGCATCCATTGCAGTATGTTCTGGATCAAGAATTAATTCTCGAATTTTTTCAGCAATCTCAATACCTCCAGGTTCTCTGGTTTGAATCACATCGTATCCTTCTTCAATTAATTGCTCATATATTTTTGTAGAAATCGTTGTTTTTCCACAACCTTCATTTCCTTCAAATGTTATAAATGTACCTTTTTGCATACATACCTCACGTTCACTGATTATTATACCATTTTTCTTTCTGCTTTTAAGTATTAAAGCGTAAAGATACATTATGATAGTTGTGAGATGAAATCTTTGTGCTAAAATAGTACCTATGAATGGAGAGTACTTATGAACTATATTGCAGACTTTCATATTCATTCGCTATTTTCGAATGATTCTGAAGAGCGCTTAGAAAATATTATTGAACAAGCGAAAGCTAAAGGTGTTAAGGAAATATGTTTTACTGAACATGTGGATTATGGAGTAAAATTCGACCATGATGATCCTGAACATCCAAATGTGGATTCAACACAACGTAATGTTGATTACCCTTTATATATAAAAACACTGACACAACTACAACAAGACTACAAAGATGATTTAACGATTCGTATTGGTTTAGAATTTGGAATGCAACGTCATCGTATTGATACTTACCAAAGACTATACGATCGTTTAGATTTGGACTTTGTTATTCTATCTTGTCATGAAATTGATGATAAAGAGTTTTGGACATATGACTACCAAAAAGGTAAGGATGAAGATGAGATGAGCATGGGATATTATGAAGAACTATATACTCTTGTAAACTCCTATAAAGATTATTCAATTTTAGGTCACTTAGACCACCTAGAACGCTATATTCCAAATCATTATCCCTTTGAAAAAAGCAAAGACATTATTACAAAGATATTAAAAATTGTTATTGCTGATGGAAAAGGAATTGAAGTCAATACTTCAAGTTTTGCCTATAAATTGCCTGATTTAACACCAGCACGTGAAATTCTTGAACTATATTATGAATTAGGTGGAACTATTATTACACTTGGCTCTGATGCACATACTGCAAATCGCATAGCAGATCACTTTGAAGAAGTAGCTACTATTTTAAAAGAAATTGGCTTTAGTCAATATTGTACATTTGAAAAAATGAAACCAATCTTCCATGCATTATAAAACGAGAGATATTTAATATCCCTCGTTTTTTTATCGTCTTAACATTTCTGATACAACTAAACCAACAGTTTTCATAATTGCATCACGTTTTTCTTTTTCTACTTTTGTTAGTGAACGTAGTAACATAATCGATGTTTGTGACCATGAATTTGTTAATTGTGCTACATCAGTTATTTGATTATCATCAAAAATTTCACTAAGACTTACTATAAATGTTTCACGTTCTTGATGTGTCAAACTAAGCAAAGCATCTCGTGCCTTTCGATTGATCTGATAGAAACGACTATCCAGTTGATCAAGATATATAAAGTTAGTATCCTCTATCATCCATGTATATAAATTATGTTGCAATAACCATCGCTCATTACTTTTCACTATGCGATAGTTCTCTTCATTTTCAAAAAACAAACCAAAAAATGTTGCTTGCGTAACAAACTTATAATAGCGATTTTGAATAGGTTCAAGTGACTCAACACTTTGTAAAGCTGGTCCATCAAAATTATAAATTGCTTTGATTTTTCGTTGTACTTTTTTATTTACATGTAACGATGCATAGGTGGCAATACTTCCACCTTTCGAATGTCCAACCACAATTGCTTTTTTAAATGGATGTTTCAGCATTTGTTCAAGATAACGTACACCATCTTGTTGCGCAGGAACAACTGGATATACTAGCATATGTAAATCTTCTTTCCACCCTAATATTGAGGTGTCTGTTCCTTCAAATACAATATAATACATCTGTTTATAAGCAAATGTTAGTGCATGAAACTGTTCACATGTTTCTTCATTGATAATCTTAGTTTCATTAATTAGTTGTATGTTTTGATATCGTTTTGCATGAGCAAGCGCAAGTAATAAGCGTCGATTATCTTTTCCACTTAAATAACCTGCTTCTACTTCTTGTAAGTCTAATAAATGTGCTATTTGTTTTAGCTTTGGTTTTGCATAAATGTTTCGTATAGTTCTATAATCGATATAACTGAGTTGGGCAAAAATTAGTGCATCAACATGCGTAAAAGGGAGTTCTTTCAAACTCCTGTTTTGATATTTTTGGATGTATCGAAAAATATCGGACATTTGATCAACTCCCTTTGTACATTAAACTTCTTGAATTACTGGTAATGCAGTTTCAGTGAATACTTTTTTTAATGATTCACATGACTTATCAAATTTTCCTTGATCTACTTCATTTAGTGGTAACTTAATTACTTCTCTTACCCCTTTACGACAAATAATTGCTGGTACACCAATGTATAGTCCTTTTTGACCATACTCTCCATTTTGATATGCACTTACTGGAATTACAACATCTTCATTATTTAAAATTGCGAGTACAATCTTATTTAATGATAAACCAATTCCATAGTTTGTGACACCTTTTAATTCGATAACTTCATATGCAGCATCACGTACTTCTTTATAAATATCTAATAAATCACTGAAGTCCTTTCCTTTTTCATCGATATAGTTAAGTAAACTTTTTGCACCTACATAACAGTTAGTCCATGATACGAAACTTGAATCTCCATGTTCTCCTAAAATATACGCATGAATACTTCTTGGATTAATTCCCAAGTAATCACTCATTAAGAAACGCAAACGTGCAGAGTCAAGAGATGTCCCAGAACCAAACACTTGATTATGTGGAAGTCCAGTCACTTCTTGGGCAACACAGGTTAATACATCTACTGGATTACTTGCGATAACAAGCACCCCATTAAAGCCACTTGCTTTAATGTCCTCACAAATTTCTTTCATAATTCGTGTATTGATTGCAGTTAACTCTAAACGTGATTGTCCAGGTTTTTGATTTGCTCCTGCAGTTACCACAATGATATTGGCATCTTTACACTCTTCATATCCACCTGATTTAATAACCATCTTTGAATTTGGAGCATATGGAAGCCCATGACTTAAGTCCATTGCCTCTCCTTTTGCTTTTCCTTCATTGACATCAATAAGTACAAGTTCATCAATACCATTCGCCATTAATAATGTATACGCCATACTCATTCCAACAGATCCTGTTCCTACAAGTACAACTTTTCGATCTTTGATTGTTCTCATAATATCCTTCTCCTGTTCTTTACCTTATTGTACATGCTTCTTGTCTTTTGTACCAACGTTATGAATTATCAGTTTGTTTATAAGTTGTTAGCACCATATTTTGGGTAAACTTTTGCCAACCTTTTCAAATCCTGTATAATAAGGTAGAGGTATATATACATGTATAAATTAATAGCTACAGATTTAGATGAAACTCTACTTAATGATGACCATGAAGTCTCATTAAAAACAATGCAAGCAATTCATAAAGCACAAGAACAAGGAATCTATATTGTTCCTTGTAGTGGACGTGCACCAGGATTTCTAGCAAATCTTTATGATGAATTACATATCAATGATGATCACAACTATAGCATACTAGCAAATGGATCAATTGTGATTCAAAACAAAAACGAAACCATCATTTCAGCAGTAAGTATTCCTTTTGAAATTGGAAATTCGATATTTAATGATGCTACTGATAAGGGATACTGTGTAGAAGTTTTTACTCCTTCAACAGTTTATGTGTTTCAAGTAACAACCGACGAAAAAGAACGACTTCTTAGTTTTGGTAAACGGATGCAATTTATTGATAACATAAACTATTCGATTTTTGAAAACCAAAAAGTGTTGAAAATCCTCATCGTAAAAGATGGTGGAATACCAGAATTTCAAGAGTATGAAGCCACTCATACCCATGTGTTTGAAAATAAAGTTTGTGTAAGTTACTCAAGTAATCGATATATGGAAATCAACCCTTTACATGTAGATAAAGGAACTGGATTACTTGCACTTGCAAAACATTTGAATATCCCAATTGAACAAACCATTGGTGTTGGTGATAACTTTAATGATATTGGATTAATGAAGACTGCAGGCTTAAGTATTGCTGTTGCAAATGCAATTCCAGAAATAAAAGAACTTGCTGATGTCGTTCTTCCTTATACAAATAATGAAGATGCGATTATGCATGTACTTGAAGAATATGTATTTTCAAAAAAGTAGTGATATAATGATTCAAGGTGATATAAATGAATAATAATCCAATTGGCGTCTTTGATTCTGGTCTTGGTGGAATCAGCGTCCTTAACACATGTTTGACAATCTTACCAAACGAACATTATATATATTATGGTGATTCTTTACATGCACCATACGGAACCAAGCAAAAGGAAGATGTCCTTGCTCGATGCATTGAAATCTGTGACTACTTTATCCAAAAGAATGCAAAAGCAATTGTTGTTGCTTGTAATACTGCAACCAGTGTTGCAATTACTGAACTTCGTAAACGTTATAGTATTCCAATTATTGGCATGGAACCTGCCTTAAAGGTAGCTGCACATAATAAAGAAAATAAGAATATTATTGTGATGGCAACACCATTAACTTTAAAAGAAGAAAAGTTTGCATCATTAATGGCTAATTATGCAAACAATAATACGATTTTAAAAATGCCGTGTCCTGAATTTGTAGAAATCGTGGAACATGGAATGCAAGATGTCCAGTCTAGAGTAAACAAACAAATCGATGTATATAAAGATCTTATTCAAGACTTGCATATTGATAGTATTGTCTTAGGTTGTACACACTTTTTGTTTGTAAAACAAGAAATCGAGAATTACTTTAACCACAATGTTCAAATGATTGATGGAAATGAAGGAACTGCTCGACAACTAAAACACTTACTGGAAATCGATGGAAATCTGGGAAATCATAAACAAAAAGTGGAAATATTCAATTCGGATGAATCGAAACTTCCACTTAGTTATCAATTAGTAGATGCTTAGGTATCTACTTTTTTCTTGCCATAATATACGACACTGCTTTATTTACGAAAGCATTTGGTAAGAGTTTTGTGCAGATATACCCTAGTTTATTGTATACACCAGGAATAATCATCATCTTATTTTTCTTCAGTCCCCGATATGCGGTTTTCGCAACACTCTGTGCTTCCATGACATGCATGGTAAACAAGTGTGTATCTTCTGCATCTGATTTCGATGCAAATAGTGTTCTTGTTGCTCCTGGACATAATGCACTTACTTTCACTTTGTATGGTTTACATTCATTATGCAGTCCTTTCGTAAATGAAAGAATATATGCTTTTACTGCTCCATACACTGCTGCATTTTCTAGGCCAACAAAACTAGCCATACTAGCGACATTGAGTACACTCCCATATTGATGTTTTACCATTTGTGGAACATAGTAATGACATAACTCCGTAAGGAAATTATTTTGTAGTTGTATCATTTCCATTTGTTTTTGTAAGTCACTATGTACAAATGCTCCATACTCCATAAAACCTGCATTATTTACAAGTGCATCTACTGGATCTTTGATTTCGTTATATAGTAACTTGGCTGCATTTGCCTGACTTAAATCAAGTGCATAAATTTGTACTTGAATGTTATATGCATGCTCAAGCTCTGCTTTTTGTTGCTCCAGTTTTAGTTTGCTACGTGAAACAAGGATAAGATTGTATCCATCACTAGCAAATAATTTTGCTAACTCATAACCAATCCCACTCGTTGTTCCTGTAATTAATGCGTTCATGTATGACTCCTTAGATGATGTTTTTACGTTTTTGTTTTTGAATAATAAAAGCCACAATAAATATCACAACACCAAACAATAAAACAATTCCCATATTTTGATAAATTGGTGTTAGCTGTTTACTATCCATTTTTGTCAATTCGAAAATCAGATCATTATTTCTAACAAAATAGTAACTTGGTGTAAACTTGGCAACCGTAAGTACGCCATCCGTTAATAACGACTGTTGAACAAAACTACCACTCACGAAAGCTAAGAATAAACTAATAACATTTTGCATTCCACCAATGACTTCACGTTTCTTCACAAAGACACATAGTAAATAACCTAATGCAAGCGATGGCACAACTATACATGCTAAGTTAAGAATGTATAAATGACTACCAATAGCTTTCATTGCATTTCCAAATACACCATATGCATACGCTGTTGAACATAATACAAAGATTGCTCCTAATGTAATAGTTGCTAAGGCAATTTGGAAGTTATAACTCTTATTAGAAATCGGTGAAATCATCAAACGACGTTTAATATCTGTCTTATTTAATTCAATCATAACAATTCCAATAGCAGCAATAAGTCCACTAAAGAATGAATAATTCAAGAAGTTGAATAAGAAGTTAATTGGTAAGTCATCTTTTTGTTGGACGCCTGTATACGCAATTTCTTCTTTCATATCTTCATTGGTTGCTTTAATGACATCCTTGATATCACTATTTCCATATGTTGCATGTGCATACAGTGTATCTGTATAGTTTGTTACATAACTATCCACGACATATGCAGATGAACTATCTGGTAATTGTTTCTTTTCTAATTCGATAACTGCTTGACTATCAAGTGATGCTTCATATCCTTTTGGAATATACAATACATAATCCACTTGACGATAATACATCGCATCTTCGATGTCTGCTTCTTTGACATCTTGCAATTCAACTTTATCTTTTAGATATGTTGTTAGTGCTTTGGATGCTTCACTTTGATCTTGGTCAGCAATGACTACTTTTGCTTTTGTCTCAATTGACGATGATGCACTATCTTGTACAAACATAAATGACATCGCAAATGCAATAAGTAATGTCACGATTACCGACCACTTGTTTTTATATATAATACGGAAGAATAACTTAAAGACTTGCATATGTTTTCCTCCTTAATACTTGATATGAAATCACGAGTAATACTACACCAATACCAACCATTACACATGCGTTGATATACACAGGTTGCATATCACTATAGTAATACATCATATTAAATGAGTTCGTAATAAGTGATGCAGGATTGATGTATTTAATCAGCGGTGAAATTTGTTCTAGCATATATGGCATTGTGTTAATCATCATTCCTGCTAAAAAACAGCTAAATAATGAACCCATACTTAAGATGGTCATATTCGTATTTTCTCGCAACTTTGATACACTTCCCACAAAGATTCCTAATGCCAAACTCATTAACATTCCAGAAACTGAAGTAAGTACAAGTAATCCCATTTGATTTCCAAAATCAATACCGAGCACAAATATTAAAAATGCATAGGCTATACATAATTCAATGCTCAAAAGTATAAACATCGCTAGAAAATCAATACACACAACTTTTAACTTATTTGTTGGTGCAACATTTACGCGTACTGCGCGATCACTTTGATTTGCTTGTGAATCCTTCATACTTTGCAGTCCATAAAATGAACCATATAGAATTGTCATGGCAATTACTGTATAAAAATACTGCATTACTGGATCTTTACTTCCTCCAGCTGCTGTTTTTTCTTTTACATTCGTATGTATACTTGATACATCTTGAATGACTTGTTCACTGATCATTGTTGGATCCTTTTTTGCAAGTTGTGTAACTGTGCTTTCTACTTGAATGTATGAATTTGCAATCTGTTTTAAGACACTTAAATTCATCCCTTTATTAATTGAAAGTAGTTCTGGTTTACTATCACAAATAAAGATTGCGTAGATTTCATTGTCTTCTAACATTCGATTGGCTTCTTTTTCACTTGTTTCGTGTAGAATCAGTAGGTTGTTTTCTTCATCTGCTAGTGTATCAAGTACACTTTTAAATGTTTCATTTCCTTTATCTACAACCGCTACTTCGATTGGATCGAGTTTTTCTGCTTCCATAAGTCCACCAAATGCAAAATGAAATAATAACGATAATGCAATTGGAAATAGTAAGGTCCAAAATAGAAAACTCTTATTTCTTGTAAAGACAAGAAAACGATACTTGAATAAATGCATCTTAGTCTCTCAATTCTGTTCCAGTAAGTTCTAAGAACACATCATTCAAGGTTGGACTTTCACTATGTACCTTTATAAAGTCTACTTTTTCTTTTTTAAAGTAGTTTAATATTTCAATCAATGTTCCATTATTACTTTGTACTTCAAGTTCAAGTAATCCATGTGCATATTGTACTTTCTTTAAATCTTCTCTTGCTTTCAGTACTTCGATTATTTCCTGGGAAATATCTTCTAATTCAAAAATGATTTTCTCACGGATGGAGATACTTTCTTTCAAACTATCTTTAGTTCCTTGTGCAATCACTTTTCCTTTATCCATGATTACAATACGGTCACAGATTTGTTCCACTTCTTCCATATAGTGTGTTGTATAAATCACAGTCGCTCCTAATCGATTTAATTCTAAAATGTTTTCTAGAATTCGATTTCTTGATTGTGGATCTACAGCAACCGTTGGCTCATCTAAAATAATAAGCTTTGGTTTGTGTGCAATTCCACAAGCAATATTCAAACGACGTAATAATCCACCACTTAATTCCTTTGGAAACTTCTTTTGAAAATCTTCGATTCCCACAAATTGAATGGCTTCTTTTACATATTCTTTTCGTTTTTGACTATTTTGAATATATAACCCACAAAAGTAATCAATGTTTTGGTATACCGTTAACTCTTCAAATACAGCAACATTTTGCATGACCAAACCAATGTCCTTTTTAATGTCATTTGCATCTGGTGACATTGGCTTATCAAATATTTCAATACTTCCTTTTTCATACGTTAGCAGTGATAATAAACAATTGATTGTTGTTGTCTTCCCACTACCATTTGGACCAAGTAGTCCTAAGATTTCCCCTTGTTGTACGTCAAGATCTAAACCATTAATTGCTTTAAAATCCCCATAACTCTTTTCGAGCCCTTTAATTGATACAATCATAATTCCCTCTTTCTGTTTAACACAAATTTATTTTATAGTATCTTTTTATCTACGACAAGTCTTGCAAGTCTATAATTGATTATTTGTGTATAGCTTCAGCAAGAACAATTACCGCCAAAGCAAATAAGTAAACAACCCAAGCAGTTGCCCACCATCCATATATCATTCCTAAAGTTACATAGATAGCTGTAGCAAGAATCCAAGCTACTGGAGCTACTTTATCACTTGCTTTTGCTGCCTGTTTTTCATTTTGTAGTTCTTCGTAGTTATCATTAAGTAATGTACGATACATCGTTTTTGTAGTTCCTGCATGTACACATAGTACAACTCCTAATGCAATTAATGCAAAGAATGTTACATTTGCAATGACCTCTTTAAATACGTATTCAATCACTGTATATCCTGCAACTGCACTTATAAAACAAAGCACTCCGATAATAATTTCAACAACAAATGCTAATTTTGATTTTTCATATGCTTGAATTATTTCCGTTTTTGTTTGATAGTCAAGTTCAATCATATCTTTCATGTATTTATATCCATCCATACTCATACCTGCATAAATAAACAATCCTACAGCACAAGCAATTGGGAAAAAGAAGAAGATTCCACTTAATGCATTTGCAAAGCCAAATGAATATAATTCACTTGCTACATATCCCAAACTTAATCCTGCAAATATACATACTAAACCAATACAAACTAAAGTTGTTTGCTTTTTATATTTACGAATGTATGTATGTGCATCTTCACTTGATACATATCTTGCATCAACAGAAATGCTTTCTTTTTCAATATTTAACTCTCTTAATAGTTCATCCATATCACCAAATTGTTGAAGAACTTCTTTGATTGCATCTGTCTCGCTCATACCCGCTTCACGATATTCGTGATATGCATCTTCCATATGATCTTGTAGATTCATTTTCATTTCAGCTACTTCTTTCGTTTTTGGTAAGTCTTTGAACATCTGTTCTAAATACGCTCTAATTGTTTCCATTTTTTTCTCCCTTGGTGAACTGATTAATCACTTCTTTAGTGACTTCCCACTCTTCGCATTTTTCTTTGTAATAGGCAATTCCTGCATTTGTTATTTTGTAATAGGTTCTTCGTTTCCCAAATGTTTCATTTCCATAATAGGAAGTAATAAATCCATTTTTTTCTAAACGCGTAAATGCAGAATACAATGTCGTTTCCTTCATTTTGTATTTTCCGTTTGATAATTGCTCTATTTCTTTTGATATCTCATATCCATAGTTGTCTTTTTCTAGTAACACTGCCAGTATCATCGTGTCGTTATAGCCACGACTTACATCACTACTAATCATTGTTTTCCTCCTTTTACTCCATCTGATGTACTTCATCTGTCATAGTAATATTAGCACATGTACTACGACAGGTAAAGTAAAATATATAAAAAGGATAAAATTAATTATCCTTTACAGTAATTGAATGATTGCTGCACCTAGAAAACATAGACCACCTATCACCCATATAATGACTGCACTCATTCCTAATCCACTTGTTTCTTTCCTGCGATAATACCTGAATGCAAAGTAGAAAAAGTAAAAAGCTAACATTATATTTGCAATATATGTTGGAGCTTTCCAAATTACTACACATGTAATACATGCATATAGCATTATAAATCCGTATTCTTTTAAAAATTTCTTCATCTTGTACTTCCTTTTCTATACTGTAGCACAAAAAGAAAAGGAATGAATCACATTCACTCCCTAATTCTTATTAGTCGATCATTGCAGGTTCCCATTCTTCTTTTGTTGGTAACCCTAATAATTTAACAACTGTGTTCGCTACGTTAGCTAATCCAAAGTCTCCATCTTTAACTTTTACATCTGCGTTGTAGAAGATAAATGGTACTTTATTTAATGTATGTGAAGTTTTTGCTTTAAGTGCAGCTCCTTCTTTTTTAGGTTTTTCATACATTTCATCAGCATTTCCGTGGTCAGCAGTAACAAGCATTACACCATTTACTGAATCAATTGCATCTTGAAGACGTTTTAATTGTAAATCAACTGTTTCTACTCCAATAATTGTAGCTTCATAATTACCAGTGTGTCCAACCATATCTCCATTTGGATAGTTTACACGTAAGAAATCATATTTACCAGATTTTATTGCTTCAACTAATTCATCTGTAATTTCAGCAGCTTTCATCCATGGACGTTGTTCGTAAGGAACTACATCACTTGGAATTTCTACATATGTTTCTAATTCTTCATCGAATTTTCCAGCACGGTTTCCATTCCAGAAATATGTAACGTGTCCATATTTTTGTGTTTCACTAATTGCGTATTCTCTAATTTTATTTTCTACTAAGTATTCCGTCAAAGTATTTTTAATTTTTGGTGGGAATGCTAAGAAGTGTTCAGGAATATTTAAGTCTGAATCGTATTGTAACATACCAGCAAATTTTACATCTGGTTTACGTACACGATCAAATTTATCAAAATTTTCTCTTTCAAATGCTAAACAGATTTCTTGTGCACGGTCTCCACGGAAGTTGAATAAAATTACTGAATCTCCATCTTCAATAGTACCTACTGGATTTCCATCTGCAGCAATAACAAACGCTGGTAAGTCTTGGTCAATTACACCAGTTTCTGCACGGTATGTTTCAATTGCTTCTTTTGCAGATGCAAATTGTCTACCTTCACCTAATACGTGTGTTTTCCATCCTGCTTCAACCATTGGCCAGTTTGCTTCATAGCGGTCCATTGTAATTTGCATACGACCACCACCTGATGCAATGATTGCATGGAAGTTATCATCGTTAAGTTCTGCAAGTTTGTTTTCAAGTGCATCTACATATTCAAGTGCACTTGTTTCAGGAACATCACGTCCATCTAATAAGATATGAACACGAACTTCTTTTGCTCCTTGTGCTTTTGCTTGTTCTAACATTGCAAATAAGTGGTTAATGTGTGAGTGCACATTTCCATCTGATAATAATCCGATAAAGTGTAATGTTTTGTCTTTAGCACTATCTACTAAATCGTTCCACGTTTCACTTTCGAATAAATCTTTACTTTCAATTGCTTCGTTTACTAATTTAGCTCCTTGTGAGTAGATTTGACCACAACCTAATGCATTGTGTCCTACTTCAGAGTTACCCATATCTCCATCACTAGGTAAACCTACGGCTTTTCCATGTGCTTTAATTGCGATATTTGGGCTTGTTTCATATAAATTATCCAATGTTGGTGTAAATGAATTAGTTACAGCGTTTCCAAATTGGCTGTCATTGATTCCAACACCATCCATTACGACTAATAAAACTGGTTGTTTACTCATTTTTGCTTCCTCCTGATCATTCTAATGACGTTCTATATAAATATAGCACAATTCGTGAAACTTTTAACTAATTTGTTATTCTATTTGCAAATTCGTTGCTAAATCTTTCTAACGCTTCTCTTAAGTTATCTGAACAAAACTCATACTCATGTGGGTTTAGGCAAACAACGAGTCTATCATTTAGATGTAGCATATAATTAATTTCTGCTCTCTCTTTGCTCTTAACTTTCGTTAAATTCATTTTATTTGCTTCTCGTAGTAAAACAGCTTTTTCTAAAACAGAATAATTATCAATATCAATTTGATCATAAATGCTTTCTTCAAAAGTTTTTAAATTTATTTTATGATTTTCATTAATTCTCTTTACAATTGTATTTTCATCAGTATTCTTCTCATCAATTAACCTATGCAATTCTTCACTCGTTGTAATATGTAAAATACACGATAAATAACTATATATAATTGAGGCATTTCTTCCTTCATAAAGCATTCTTAAATTAATAATTTGCTGATAGTAATCATCTGACTTTTTTATTCTTTCAACTAAGAAATCATCAAATTTATTAAAATCTTTCTTTTCAATATCAATCAAGTCAACAATACCATTTTCATTTTTTAAATACTTAATTACACCTACATTGTTATGTCTTGAATTGACTGCATATTTAGCAAAAACACTATCATGTGACATGACAACAACAGTTTTATTCTTAAGTATATTAAAAATGTATTCTGTTAAAATCGATCTTCTATAATGATCCATAGCAGAAATTGGATCATCAATAAAAATTAAATCAGTCTCTTTTTTTTCACAATCTAATAAAAACAGTATAAAAGATATAGTGTTTTTTTCTCCATCCGATAATGATTCTTTTCTATCTTTTTCTTCTATATCATTATGATGAACTAATTTGTATTCTGTAATTTCACTTTTACTATACTTAGCTTGTATCTTATATGGAATATTACATTGATTTATTAAATTATTTATTTTTTTCGTTTTTTTAGAAAGTAATTTATTTGTTTTTTTTCTTGCCTTATATGCCTCATTGATTAGCATATTTAGTTTTTTATTATATTCATTTACATATGGAACTAGCATTGGGAAGTAATTATTAAATTCTTTATTTATTTTTATTTTAGTTAATTTTGAGTGTATCAAGTCTTCATTTTGATTAGATAATCTTGCAATGGCATTGCTAAACTCATCAAAAACTAATAAAGCGACCATAATATCTCTTATTGTGTTACTTAAATTCTTAATTCCAGAAGTCGTTGTAGGAATTGGAGAACTTGTTACTGCATTTATATCAGCCTCATTTAATCTCAACACTTTAAAACTTTTGTTATCAACTTCTTTTATTCTATTTAACTTCCTTTGCTTTGTTTTTGATAATTTCTTATCACAAAAAGGACATTCTTCATTTTCTATTAAATCTATTCCGTCTAATAACCATTGATTCTTTTCATCAGTATTGCTTTGTAAATAAGCAAATGCTGAATTTGACTTCTTCGAAATATCTATTGTTAATTTATTGATCTTAGCAGTAGCTTTTAATTCATAAGTTGACGTTTTTAATTTTGTTCCTCCTAACTCTTTTGCTAATTTTTTATAACATCCAACTAGATCATTTATTCGTTCTATTTCATCTTTGATATTTATTATTAGAGTATCAAAGTCTATCTGTATTTGCTGATATTCATTATCGTCATCAATTAAAATATCAAATATTGAATCATTTGATGTAGGAAATATATATTTATTTTCGCAACTAAAATCAAATTGCTCGATATTATATATTGATGGATCTTTTCCATCAATTAGTATTTTTGTATCACTATTAACCCCTATCATTTTATTGAATTCTAAATCTTCTTTATGTATTGCTTTGTTTATTGAAGATTTACCTGTCCCTGAAAGACCAAACACAAAGTTTATTTTGTCATCAACTAAATCCATATCTAATTTCTTAATATTTCTATATGTTTCTATTTTTATATGCATTTTGCACCCCCTATTACTATATATATTACATTTATATAAGATATTTTTCTATATAAAAAAGTGATGGAGAAAAACACTCCATCATCTTAAAAGACAATACAAAAGACAAATAAAAACTAAATTGGGTACTTTCTACACTGTATATGGAATTTCTAGTCAATCTTCTGTTGTACAATTATAGAGGGTACCTTTTATGCCTATTCGACAAGAAACAGCTAAATCCCACTTTTCCATTGCAAACAAGTCATTTGATAATGCTTGGAGATTACAAAGATATGATTCAACCAAGCCCACAATTCAAAAGATATTTACTGATCAATGGAGTGATTTTTTGAAAGATCCTCAAGTTGCTCACAATGGTTTTCGTGATGTGACTTTAAAAGAAGTCCAAAAGATGATGGACTGTGGAACCTTTGAATGTGGTTTTGAAATTTATGAGTGTCCCGATTGTCATACAACCAGTGTTGTCTGTTATACATGTAAAAGCAGATTCTGTTCTTCTTGTGGTGTTAGATATGCTAAAGAACGAGCACTTAGTATTTCCGCAAATGCTTTAGATGTTCCTTATCGACACCTAGTTTTTACGATTGATGAAGAACTAAGAGAGTATTTCTTAAGAGATAGAGAGATGCTACACCTTTTATTTAGTGCAGTCAAAGATACACTGTTTTATGTTTTCGATAAAATCAATGGAAAAAAAGACACATTTACTCCAGGAATCATTATGGTTTTGCATACTTTTGGACGTGCATTAAACTGGAATCCACATATTCATTGCTTAATCACTGAAGGCGGGAATGAACAGTAAACATATTTATAAGAACATAAATTTCATCAATTATGAGTCATTGAGAAAATCATTTATGCGTACTCTATTGTATAAAATGAGAGACTCTTATGATGTGAATTCTAGAGAATACAAAAATTTCAAAAAACTAATAAGCAAGTTATATCGTGAGCATAAAAAAAGTCGCATTAAAAAATGCTCCTACTTGGGAAGCCGCTCTATCAAGCGTTTCCTTTTTGATTTATAATGTAAGTATGATTGACGAAACTTTTCATGGTCAAATGTTTAATATCTTTTGTAAAGATTATCAAACACGTGATTACCCTATCGATCACCCTATCAAGGCATTAATGTGGGATCATGTTGATTTCATCGATACCCTTGTTAGCGAAGGTAAATGTCGTTCTGCTGTTCAAGAAAATGTAGAACGAATGCTTTTATGTCGCACAGTATATTTAGGTTTTGATTTATTTGAATGTCCTAATTGTGGTAACGAGAGCATGATGCCTCGTTGCTGTCATTCTCGCTTTTGCAATAGCTGTGGTGTTAAGTATTCTAAACAACTTGCTCTCAAAGCTACACATATGTGCTTAGATGTTTCACATCGTCACGTAGTGTTTACGATTCCCGACTCTATGAGAAATTGGTTTAGACAAGATCGCTCCAGAATCAATTTGCTTTTTATTGCAGCTAGAAACACTATTGCCTCTCTAGTTAATCAACCTTTGTATAAAAAATTGAAACGTAAACTCAAGAAAATCAAAAATCAGTATTACCTCTACCAAGATCATCGTCATGCTCGCCACTTTGGGATGATTGCATCACTTCACACTTTCGGCCGTGATTTAAAATGGAATCCACATATTCATGTATTAATTCCTGAAATGATCTACGATAAAGATAAAGATAAAGATAAGCTTATCCCTTTTACTCACTTTGATTACACAAAACTAAGAAAGACATTTCAGTTTGAATTACTTAGATTAATGGAAGAGAAAATCGGACCGTCATTTAAAAAACATAAAAACCAATATTTTGAAAACTACAAGGATGGACTCTATGTTTATGCCAAGAAAATGGATTCCGATGATACTGATGCAGATATAAATGAAGACCATAGTGATAATATAAAAGGTTGTATTAACTACTGCATGCGTTATGCTGGACGGCCAGCAATGGCAGAAAGTCGAATCACAGAATATGATCGTTTAAGTAAAAAAGTTAAATGGTTCTATCATGATCATAAAGACGAAAAACGATATGACGTTGAAGACGATGCAGAAACTTTCGTAAAAAAACTCATCATGCATATCCCAGACAAGTATTTTCATACTGTCCGGTATTTCGGTTTCTACAGTAATGCATCAAGCAAGGAACTAGATCACCTTCATGAATTACTTGGAAATCAAAAAAAGAAGAATTACACAAAAGAAGTTCGTAAGGCAAAACAAGAGGCAGCTCTAGAAAAATTACATTATCGCACACACTTAATTGACTCATTTAACCGTGACCCTTTAAAATGTACTTGTGGTCATATACTTCAACACATTGAAACATATAACCCACTAGAGAAGAGGAAGAACGATAATGAGTACAGAAAAGAGTGTATTAATGAAATGCGAAGGATGCAAATACCAAGAAATGGTCCCTGTCTGGGTCCTAGAAGAACTGGGAGAGTTCTCAACTAAACCTAACGAGCCACACAACATGAGTTGCCCAAAATGCGATAGTGAAATGTATGAAGTTAAGCAAAGCAAAGAAGCTTAACTTTTTCGTGCACCATATAATCCTAAATAATTGAAAAACCGGGTTCGTATTTTGAATTCGGTTTTTTTATTATTTCACACTGACGAAACAAAGTTCTTAAAATATAAAAAAAGAATAGCTCTTACGAACTATTCTTCAATTATCATTTCATCATCGATTAAGATATCAGCTAGATTTGCTTTACGAACTTCTTCATAACGGTGACGTGATTTGATATCCCATGAATTATTATCCATACATACAAATCGTCCATCTAGTGATAGATCTGTATAGAATTGTGCAATTCTATCTTCTTTTTGACTTTCTGTTAATTCATTGCGATCACAAACAGCGTTGAATAAATCAATAAAGACTAATTCTTTGTTTGTTTCCTTTAGCACTTCGTATGCTACATCGATCATTGGTTGCTTCATATAGCTTCCCCCTCCTACATTTTTTCTGGTGCTTCGACTCCGATTAACCAAAGAGCGTTACGTAAAGTGATTTGACAAGCACGTAACAAGTCTAAACGTTGTGCACTACGTTGTGGATGTTCATTATCAATGACTTTACATGCGCCATAGAATGAATGAAATAGTGATGCTAGCTTTTGAATGTAATTGCACATCTTATTTGGTGCTCTGTTTTTTGCTGCATCAGCGACAACGTTAGTAAATTCATGAATGTATTTCAATAACTCTAACTCTTTTTCGTGTGTTAGTAAATCATAGTTATCTACAGTTTCATCAATTGTGCTACTACGTAAGATTGAACAAATTCTTGCATGCGCGTATTGTGCATAGAACACAGGGTTTTCATTGGTTTGTTTCTTCGCAAGATTTACATCAAAATCAAAGTGTGTATCCAATGCTCTTTGCACAAAGAAGTAACGAGCTGCATCTACACCTACATCTTCGCATAATTCACGAAGGGTGATTGCATTTCCTAAACGTTTTGACATTTTTACTTCTTCGCCATTATCAACTAAACGCACCATTTGAATGATATCCACTTCAAGTGTATCTGCATCTCTTCCCAATGCTTCAATACTTGCTTTCAAGCGTGGAATGTATCCATGGTGGTCTGCTCCTAGAAAATCTACCATCTTTTCGAAACCTCTGTCAAGTTTCGTGATATGGTATGCGATATCTGGTACTAAATATGTAAAAGATCCGTCGTTTTTACGTAATACACGGTCTTTATCATCACCAAATTTCGTTGTTTCGAACCATACGGCTCCATCTTTTTCATAAACGTATCCAAGTTTATCTAACGTTTCTACTGCTTTTTCAACTAAACCAGCATCACGTATTGATTGTTCACTTGTAAATACATCAAACTCAACTCTAAAGTTCTTTAGGTCGCGTTTTAGTTTTTCAAGTTCTAGACGAATTCCTTCTTTCTTAAAGAAGTTATGTACTTCATCTGAATATTCAAGATATGCATCACCATATTCTTTAGCAATGGTTTCTGCAATTTCTTTAACATCTGGTCCATGATATCCATCTTCAGGAAGTTCTACTTGTTTACCAAAGTTATTTGCATAACGTGCATATAATGAACGTGCAAGGTTATCTACTTGGTTTCCTGCATCATTTACATAGAATTCACGAGTAACATCGTACCCACTCATTTTTAGTAAACGTGTTGTTGCATCACCCCATGCAGCTCCTCTAGCGTGTCCTAAGTGTAAATCCCCAGTTGGGTTTGCACTTACATATTCACAGTTAATTTTTAAATTCTTTCCTGAATCGTTATATCCATAATTGTCACCAAGCTCAATAACTTGACGAATCACTCTTGTTAGACTATCACTTTGCATTTTGAAATTGATAAATCCAGGACCTGCAATTTCCATAGATGCAATGTTTGCAGCTTCTGTATCGATTGTATCGACTAAAGTTTGTGCGATGGTTCTTGGATTGTTTCCAATTACTTTTGAAAACTTCATCGCTGTATTGGTTGCATAATCCCCATGGCTTTTATCCTTAGGTATCTCAATAATGATATCTTCAATTGCGATATCCACTTGGAATGCATCTTGAATTGCTTTAGCAATTGACTGTTTTAGTTGTTGATCAATTGTACTCATTAAGATCTCCTTTCATCATAAACGTAATCTTGAAACCATCGTGATCTTGCGAATGTAATACATCATAGGCAATGACAACTTGGTTATCATCTTTACGATATAGGTGCGTAAAAAGATCAATATTCATATCTCCAAACTCACTTTTAATTAGGTTGGTTGTATCTTCATTTTCAATAAATTTCAAAATTGAATGAACATCCCCAATTCGTTCAATCTGGGCATAGTTTTCATATACTCGTAATATTACTTTTGCACCAGTTTCTTCTTCATATGTATATTGTTCATAGTCATCATATATATCATGAGTAGCTTCTCCGATAAATAAGTCCTGACTCTCTTTTGTATACAGATGTTGGTGCATCACATGTAGTTTCTTTTTCATAGTTATATCGCACATTATAGCACGAAATACCTGTAGTGCAACCCTAATTTCAAAAAAAGGAAAGCTAGTATTTATGAGCTAACTTTCCAATAAAGTTTGAAACCTTTTCATCTAGATTTTGATTCGAATCAAGTTCATCTAAATCTAGATTTACTGTACGAACAATTAATGAATCCATAAGGTTCATTTTATTAAAATCAAAGGTTCCACCAAAATCAATCGTCGTTTGAAGTAAATTTTGATATTCTGGTATATTTTTTTCGATAATTTCATCAATTGCTGGAGTTCTTGTTCCTCTATTTACAAACAAATGTAAAGATTTATTTGATAATTGATGAATCTTGTCACGCATAAAACGTATCAAGTCTTTACGAAGTTTTCCTACATATAAGGGACTTCCAAAGATAACAGTTGTATAACGATCTAAGTTTAATACATCCACGTCTTCAATATTCACTAAGTCTGCATCACAATTGTCTGCAATGGTTTTTGCGACCTCTTCTGTACTACCGTATTTCGTAGCATATAATACTAATGTTTTCATACATAACTACCCCTTCCACTATATTTTTCCACTACACACACTGCGTGGATGTACATAATAACAAATAAATCATAATATCTCTAGTTAAAAACTACTATAAATGATAATTGGTTGTTTACGAGTTAAAATCGGTATTATATATATAAAAAAGAAGGTTTTTACACCTTCTTTACAAGTTTATTTATAGATTTTTACTTTGTCGTCGATATTCATAAATTCTTTATCACCTGGATCACCAGCTGGTTTACCAATTGGCATTTGGGCAACTAAACGCCAACTATCTGGAATGTTCCACGTTTTTTTCACTTCATCATCAATAACTGGATTGTAGTGTTGCAAGTTTGCTCCATAGCCAACCGATTCTAGTGTTGTCCACATTGCATATTGCATCATTCCATTTGCCTGTCTTGACCAGTCTCTGAAGTTCTCAGCGTAGTTAGGCATCTTTGCAGCATAACCTTCTACAACGTCTACATCATCAAAGAATAACAGTGTTGCACTTCCTGATGCAAAAGCTGTATCAATCTTTTTTTCTGTAGAAACGAATTTTTCTGGATCATTTACAATTTTACGTAACGTTTCTTTTACAATTTTCCAGAATGTATCATGTTGTTCATTTTCTAATACGATAATGCGTTGACTTTGCATATTGAATGGAGAAGGTACATGTTTTGCTACATCCTTCACTAATGCTTCCAATTCTGCGCTATCAAGCACTTTTTCATTTGATATTTGGTAATACGTACGACGATCTTTTATACTGTCTAAAATAGATTTCATATTATCAAGTTCCTTTCCTTTTGTTATTCTCATTATAAGCAATATACAAATATATTTCATTGAAAGTGCATAGGTAAAAAAAAGATGGATTGTTATCCACCTTAGATGTGACGTATCGTACGTCAATTATTCAGTTTTATAATTTTACAAATTTTTCTACATCAACAACGAAGATTGTAGCTCCACCTACTTGTACTTCTACTGGGAACGATGCGAATCGACCAATATCGTATGATGCAGTTGATGGTACAACTTCTGTACGTTTACGAGAGAATTCTCCGATTACTTCAATTGCACGATCGACTTTATCGTCTTCCGTACCTACGATTAATGTAGTATTACCAGCTCGTAAGAACCCACCTGTTGTAGCTAAACGTGTTACTTGATAGTTTTCCTTTGTCAGTGCACTAGATACACTGTGTGAATCATCATTTGACATAATTGCTAAAATTAATTTCATAGTATCACCACTTCCTTTTCTTGATTATAACAATTTCTTAATCATTAGTCTATTCATAAAATTATTTGCAAATTAATTCTATTTTATAACTTCTTTCTACCTTCTAATGCTTTTATGAGTGTGAGTTCATCAGCATAATCTAGATGTCCTCCCATCGGTAATCCATGAGCAAGGCGAGTAACTTCAACATCTTTATTTTCAAGTAACTTTCCAATATAGAGTGCCGTTGTTTCTCCTTCAATGGTTGGATTGGTTGCAATTAGTATTTCATTTACATCATCTGTAATACGGTCCAGTAAACTTGCAATATTGATATCTTCTGGCATGATTCCTTTCGATGTCGAAATAACACCATTTAGTACATGATACAATCCGTGATACTGTGCAGTCTTTTCTAATGCGATAACATCCTTAGGACTTTGTACAATCGCAATCATATGTTGATTACGACTAGAGTCCTTACAAATATCACAAGTCTCTCCATCACTTAGATTTCCACAAATACTACAAGTACGTATATCATTTTTTAAATCAATTAAACTTTGAATGAAGCTATCAATATCTTCATCGCTATAGTTTAACATTTCAAATGCATAACGTTCGGCACTTTTAATTCCTACCCCAGGAAACTTTCTTAAGTTATCGATGAGGTTTTCAAACTTCTTTGGATACATATTACATACCTGGTATTTTCATACCACCAGTTAATGATGCCATTGCAGCTTCTTTTTCTTCAGTTGCTTTCTTTAGTACATCATTCATCGCCATTTGTACAAGTTCTTCAATCATTCCTTGGTTATCTTGATCCAGTACTTCATCTTTAATAAAGACACTTACGACCTCAAATGCACCATTCATTGTGATTTCAACAACTCCACCACCAACACTTGATACATATTGTTTCTCTTTTAATTCATATTCTTGTTTCGCCATATCTTTTTGCATTTTTTGGGCTTGTTTCATTAATGCGTTTAAATCCATATCTTCCTCCATTAGATGATATCTATATTATTCTTAAATAGAATATTTAGTTCATCACTTATTGATTGTTCTTTCTTTTCTTCTTTTTTAATTTCAAATGAAATTGGCTCTGGTAAGTTATTCGTACGATAACGTGTTTTAAATTCATCAATCACACGCGATGATTGTGTACTTGTTATCGCAAATACTTTCTTTTCTTGTTGGAACATCGATTTTACTAAATTTATAAATTCATTTTGTTCATCCAGTTCATTAATTTCTTTTGCTAACGGTAATGATCCAACTTCAAATAATGTATAAGTTTCAGCACTAGCAACAATTGTAGCATTTTTTAACATATTTGCTGCTTTAGCTACTTGCATATCTAAATCGGTGCAATATGAATTAATACTTCGCATTTGCTCACTTTCTTGTGCACGGATTTGTTTCTTTGCACCAACAAGTAAACGAAGTACAAATTCATCATCTAAATTCATTTTCTTTGGTTTCTTTGGCGCAACCTCTAATTCACTTGCTTGATCAATATACTGTTGATCTGTATTTGGTGTAATTATTTCTTCTTTTACTTCTTCCTGTAGGGTGACTTCTTCAACTACAGGTTCTTCAAGTGTATTTATAGGTTCTTGTGGCATTTCATCACTTATTAGTGCTATTGGTTCACTTTCTTCTGTACCACCTTCTAATACAGGTATATGCTCTTCTTCTGTATAATCGATTGTATCTTCTACCGGTTGTTGTGTTTCCTGAACTTCTACTTCTCTAGTTGGATGAATAACCTCATGTGTATCTACATCAACCATTGGTGTAACTGTTTGTAAGTTTTCTGGTGCAATTGTTTTTGTAGGTTGTTCAGTTACTTGAACAGTTTGTGTTATCGGTTCTTCATATGTTCCACGTGGAACAATTTTCATGATTTTTAATAATGCAACTTCTAAATATAAGATAATCGTTGATGCATTACGGTATTTATCATAACTATCCATTAGAATATCAATTACTTGTAGTGATATTTCTGTATTTAACTTACTTGATAATTGAACAACTTGTTCTTGATCTAAACGATTAAGTAACGATGCATCTCGAGTATAATCGTAAATAACCTTTTCTTTAAGTATTTCAATCATATCATTCGTTAATCGTTTAATATCAATTCCACGACTATCTAATGCTTCAATTGATTGCATTAAGCGTGACGTCTCATGTCCAATCATTAAATAAAATAAATCGAGTATCTCATTTGTTGTGATAATTCCATAGATTTCAAACACTTCAGATTGTTTAATAAAGTTTGGTGAATATGCATATACTTGATCTAAGATACTTAGTGCATCACGCATTCCACCATCAGCTAATTCAGCAATTGTATCAAGTACACCATCTTCTACTTGAATTTGTTCCTTATCAATAATATACGCTAAACGATCTACGATATCTTTTTTTGCTACTTTGGCAAAATCAAATCGTTGCGTTCGCGATATAATTGTTGGCAATACTTTATACGGTTCTGTAGTCGCAAAAATAAAGATAACATGCGCAGGTGGTTCCTCAATGGTTTTTAATAATGCATTGTAAGCACCTTGCGTCATCATATGAACCTCATCAATGATATATACTTTGTATTTACCTTTAATTGGTGCATATTTAACTTTCTCAATTAGATTACGTACTTCCTCTACCCCATTATTACTTGCAGCATCAATCTCCACAATATCTGGATGTACACCTTCTAAATCCGTTTTACAGTTTTCACAGACACCACAAGGTTTATGTTCTCCTGTACAGTTTACTGCTCTTGCGAATATTTTAGCTGTTGATGTTTTTCCGGTACCTCTAGGTCCAGTAAATAAGTACGCATGTGCAATTTTATTATTATCTATCGCATTTTGTAAGGTTTTGATAATGTGCTTTTGTCCAGCCATATCATCAAAATTTTCTGGTCTATAGGTTCTATATAATGCTTTATATGCCATTTACAATACCCTCTTTCTTTAGTTCTCATTATACCAAAATTCACATAGACAAACTATAAAAAAGACACGACAATTACGATGTCGTATCTTTACTTCTTATTTCGTTTCTCTTTAAAATAATCTTTTAGTAAACTTGCACATTCATCTGCAAGTACTCCTGAAGTATATGTAGGATAATGATTGTATCCTTGTTGGTCAAACATCGAAAAACTACTTACGATAGATCCACCCTTTTGATCACTTGCACCAAATACAACGCGATCTACCCGCGATAATATACTTGCACCTGAACACATTGGGCATGGTTCTAATGTGACATAGAGTGTACAACCTTCAAGTCGCCAACTTTGTAGTTGCTTACATGCTTCATTAATTGCTAGTATTTCTGCATGGGCAGTTGCTAATTGTTCATGTTCACGTAAGTTATGTGCACGAGCAATAATAGTATTATCTTTTACAATTACAGCACCAATTGGTACTTCATCCATTGCGTATGCTTTTTTTGCTTCAGCAATGGCTTCCTTCATATATATTTGATCCATACGATATCTCCAAAATATAATAAAAGCTACCACACACAATAGAGCTTCCATATGGCTGCTTCGTTCCCGACCTGACCAAGTTAGTTAGATATTGTTGCAGTAGCAAGACTAATTATAACGAATCATTTCTACTTTGACAAGTACTTAAAAAAAGTAATTACAGTTAGAATGTTCCACGTGGAACATCACAGTATTTGTTTCTCAAGTACAAGTATGTTTCTTTGTGTTTCCTTATCATGAACAAACTTTTGAATATGGTTGAAACCTGTATGAATCCAAAAGGATAATCCTTTTACATTCGTATGATATACACCTAATTGCATTGTACAATATCCTTTTTCCTTAACAAATCTCTCAATATACTGCATAGCAAGTGTACCATATGATTTCTTTTGATATGCTTGATCCATAAGAAACATTCCTATCCATGCAACATTATGACTAGGATATCCTAAGTACATATCAAAGAAACCAACGATTTGTTTATCTATTTCTATCACCATAAAGTAATGATGCTCTTTTGATGCATCTTTGATTGGTGGTAAATACTTATGTTTTAAGGAATCTGCAATATAAGTTTCATTGAAGTTTGAACCTTCTGCTTCTAATTTATCTGTCCATGACTTGCATATATCCTGTAGTCTCTTTTTATGATTACTTGTTGCAGGATATATACAAACATTTGGTTGTGATTGATGCATTATACTATTTAACAGGTACTAAACGTTTTTTACCACCCATATATGGTTGTAATGCAACTGGTACATTGATTGATCCATCTTCATTTAGGTTATTTTCTAATAATGCAATTAACATACGAGGTGGAGCAACTACGGTATTGTTTAGTGTATGTGCATAGTACTTACCATTTTTACCATTAACACGGATTTTTAAACGACGTGCTTGTGCATCAGATAAGTTAGAGCAACTACCTACTTCAAAGTATTTTTGTTGGCGTGGAGACCATGCTTCAACATCAATACTTTTTGTTTTTAAGTCAGCTAAATCTCCTGAACAACATTCAAGTGCACGTACTGGAACATCTAAATTTCTAAATAATTCAATTGTATACTTGTACATTTTATCAAACCAAATTGGACTTTCTTCTGGTTCACATACAACAATCATTTCTTGTTTTTCAAATTGGTGAATACGGTACACACCACGTTCTTCAATACCATGAGCACCTTTTTCTTTTCTAAAACATGGTGAGTAACTTGTATATGTTTTAGGTAATGTTTCTTCATCAATAATTGTATCAATGAATTTACCAATCATACTATGTTCACTTGTTCCAATAAGATAAAGATCCTCACCTTCAATTTTATACATCATTGATTCCATTTCCGCAAAACTCATAACTCCAGTAACTACATTACTGCGAATCATAAATGGTGGAATACAGTACGTAAATCCTTTATCAATCATAAAGTCACGTGCATATGTGATTGCAGCTGAATGTAAACGTGCCATATCACCTTCTAAGTAATAGAATCCATTCCCTGCTACTTTACGTGCTGAATCTAAGTCAATTCCATCAAAACGTTCCATAATATCTGTGTGATATGGAATTTCGAAAGCAGGTACTACTGGCTCACCATAACGCTCAACTTCAACATTTTCACTATCATCTTTACCAATAGGTACACTCTCATCGATAATATTTGGAATTACCATCATAATATCCAGTACTTTCTTTTGTACTTCTTCTTCACGTGCTTCAAGAGTAGCAAGTTCATCAGCCATTGCTTGAACATCTTTTTTTACTTGTTCCGCTTCATCGCGTTTTCCATCTTTCATTAATAAACCAATTTCTTTACTTAGTTTATTACGATTTGCACGTAATTCATCAGCTCTTGTTTGTGTCTCACGACTTTCTTTATCAAGTGCAATGACTTCATCTACTAATGGTAATTTACTATCTTGAAACTTCTTTTTAATATTTTCTTTTACGACTTCAGGGTTTTCTCTTAAAAATTTAATATCAATCATTGTTTATCTCCTTACAAAAATAAAAGAAGAGTGGCTTACCTAAAGGGGCGCTATGCAGCGCGTTGCCACCCTTCTTCAACTATACAGTCCTTAAAGTTATAACGGTACTACCGGATTTAATTACTCATTTCATTAAATCACTCAAAGGTTGATTTCACTGGAATTACTATTAGTTTGCACCTACCACTAACTCTCTTTAAATAATGATCCAATTACTTATCCTTATCATCGCTTTCTTTATTTATATCATTCACTTGCTTTGTTGTCTAGGTCTTCAAGAACTTTTTCAACGACTGTTTCTTCTAGTTCTTCCAAAACTTCGTCTTCTTCATTTTCTTGTTTCGCAACTGGAGCAACACGCGCTACTTTTTCATTTTCCGCTACGTTAATCAATTTAACTCCTTGTGTGTTACGACCATATACACCAACATTTTCTAGTGAAATACGAATAATAATACCTTGGTCCGTAATAATCATGACATCTTCGTCACCATTTACTGCACGAACAGCAACTAAGTTACCTGTTTTCTCAGTAATATTGATTGTTTTAACACCTTTTGTACCACGGCTTGTTAGACGGTATTCATCCATGTTTGTACGTTTACCATATCCATTTTCACTAACTGATAAGATATATTGACCTTCTTCACTTGTCGCCATACCTACAACTGTAGATCCATCAACATTAAATCCACGTACACCACTTGCACTACGTCCCATTGGACGTACTTGGTTTTCATTGAAACGTACTGCTTTACCATTACTTCCAGCAATAACAATTTCATTATCTCCATTTGTTTGACGAACACCTACTAGTTCATCACCATCACGTAAGGTAATAGCAATCTTACCATTTTGACGAATAGAATAGAATTCTTGTTCATCTACACGTTTTACTAATCCATTTTTAGTTACAAAGAATAAGTATTTCATTTCTGATTCTGTTTGTACTGGAATCATAGCACGAATCTTTTCACCTTCATTTAGATTTAGTAAGTTCACTACTGGAATACCCTTAGATGTTCTTGTTCCTGAAGGTACTTTATAACCTTTCATACGATATACACGTCCAAAGTTAGAGAACAGTAACAAATAATCATGAGTCGACATTGTAATTAACATATCAATTACATCATCTTCATTCATATTCATTCCTTTGACTCCACGACCACCACGGTTTTGTGTACGGTATGTATCAATTGGAATTCGTTTAATATATCCGGTTTCCGTCATAGAAATTACTATATCTTCTACTGGTATTAAGTCTTCATCCTCAATATCAATACCTTCATCACTAATTTCGGTACGACGTTCATCACCATATTTTTCTTTGATTTCTGTTAACTCATCACAAATAATTGTTAATACACGTTCATGATTTGCTAAAATATCTTTTAAATCTGTAATTCTAGCAAGTAATTCATTGTATTCATTTTCAATACGTTCACGTTGCAATCCAGTCAAACGACGAAGTTGCATTTCAAGAATCGCACGTGCTTGAATTTCAGATAATTCAAAGTTTTCCATTAAGCCATTACGTGCTGTTTCGTCATCTTTTGAATTACGGATTAATGTAATAATCGCATCAATGTTATCTAAAGCAATCTTTAATCCTTCTAAGATATGTGCACGTTCTTCAGCTTTTCGTAAGTCATATCTAGTTCTTCTTTCAATAACTTCGATTTGGTGATCAATATAATGCTGTAATGCTTCTTTGATATTCAATTGTTTTGGTGCACCATTTACAAGTGCTAAGAAGTTAACACCAAATGAACTTTGTAATGGTGTTAAACGATACAATTGATTTAATACTATATCTGGTTGTACATCTTTACGTAACTCAATAACAATACGTACTCCGTCACGGTTACTTTCATCACGTAATTCTGTAATTCCTTCAATTGCTTTATCACGTACAAGCTCAGCAATTTTCTTTACTAAATTTGATTTATTTACTTGATATGGAATTTCATTAAAGATAAAGCGTGTTTTTCCATTACTTTTCTCTTCAATTTTTACCTTTGCACGCGTAATAATACTACCACGACCAGTTTCAAAAGCTTGTTTAATTCCACTTCTTCCTAATATTGTTCCACCTGTAGGATAATCAGGTCCAAAGATATGATTTTCCATCAATTCCATAATTGTAATCTCTGGATTACGAATAATGGCAATCGTTGCATCAATAGTTTCACTTAAGTTGTGTGGTGGAATGTTGGTTGCCATACCTACGGCAATCCCCATTGATCCATTTACAACTAAGTTTGGAAATTTTGATGGTAAAACAGAAGGTTCTGTTTCTTCACCATCATAGTTTGGTACAAAATCAACCGTGTCTTTATTAATATCACGAATCAATTCCATTGTGATTTTAGACATACGTGCTTCGGTATAACGCATTGCCGCTGCACCATCTCCATCCATCGAACCAAAGTTACCGTGACCTTGAACTAATGGATAACGATATGAGAAATCTTGAGCCATACGAACCATGGCTTCATAAATAGATGAATCCCCATGCGGGTGATATTTCCCCATTACGTCCCCAACAATTCTGGCACTTTTCTTATATGGTTTATCAGAGTACATCCCTTGTTCATTCATCCCGTGAATAATACGACGGTGTACTGGTTTCATTCCATCTCTTACATCTGGTAAGGCACGAGCAACAATAACGGACATCGAATAATCAAGGAAACTTTTACGCATATCTGTGACGATGTCTAACTGCTTTATTTTATTAATATCATCCATTGCAAATTCCCCCTAAATGTCTAAGTTTTCTACGTATACTGCATTATCTTGAATAAATTTACGACGTGGTTCAACTTCATCACCCATTAGCATCGAGAATACTTCATCAGCAGCAATTGCATCTTCAATTGTTACTTGAATCAATGTACGATTTTCAGGATTCATAGTTGTTTCCCAAAGTTGATCCGCATTCATCTCTCCAAGACCTTTATAACGTTGGATATTGGTACGATCTCCCATCTCCGAACGAATTTGTTCCATTTCATCATCAGAATATGCATATTTAATGCTATTTCCTTTTTGCACTTTAAATAATGGTGGTTGTGCAATATAGATGTATCCACCTTCAACCAATGGTTTTAAATAACGATAGAAGAATGTCAATAACAGTGTACGAATGTGTGCACCATCGACATCGGCGTCGGTCATAATTACAATTTTATGGTAACGCAGTTTATCAATATCTAATTCCTCACCAATTCCAATACCAAATGCGGTAACCATGGAACGAATTTCATTGTTTTCAAAAATTTTATGTAAGCGTGCTTTTTCAACATTAAGAATCTTACCTCGTAGTGGTAAAATTGCTTGATATCGAGGATTTCGTCCTTGTTTGGCACTTCCTCCGGCACTGTCCCCTTCGACTATATAGATTTCTGATTGACTTGCATCTTTACTTGAACAGTCTGCAAGCTTACCAGGTAAACTTGAAATCTCAAGAGCACTCTTACGACGTGTTAATTCACGTGCTTTTTTAGCAGCCATTCTTGCTTTACTAGCAACTGTAGCTTTTTCTAATACGATTTTTGCTGTATCTGGGTTCTCTAAGAAGAAACGCTCTAAGTTTTCTCCTAGTATACTTGATACAATTTTACGTACTTCAGAGTTTCCTAATTTTGTCTTTGTTTGTCCTTCATATTGAGGGTTTGGGTGTTTGATTGAAATAATTGCAGTCAATCCTTCACGAACATCATCCCCAACAAGTGTTTCATCTTTTTTAATAAGACCATTTTCTTGTCCATATTTATTAATCACACGAGTTAAAGCAAGACGGAATCCATCTTCATGTGTTCCCCCTTCAATCGTATTAATGTTATTACAGAAAGAATAAATGTTAGGCATATATCCATTGTTGTATTGCAGTGCAATTTCAGCAATAATACCTTCTTCTAATCCTTCACAGTAAATTACATCTTGATGAATGACTTCTTTGTTTTTATTTAAGTATTCTACGTATTCTTTAATACCACCTTCATAGTGATAAATAATTTCTACTGGTTCAGCTTCGCGTTCATCACGAAGAACCATGCGAATCCCCTTATTTAAGAAAGCAAGTTGACGAACTCTGGTTTTAATTGTGTCAAAGTTATATGTTGTCGTTTCAGTAAAAATTGTAGGATCTGCTTTAAAGCGTACAATCGATCCATGTTGATTAGTTTCACCAATAACTTTTAATTCATCGACTGGTTTTCCTCCATCTTCAAAACGAAGTTTATGGATTTTACCATCTTGGTGAACTTCCGCTTCTAACCATTCACTTAAGGCATTAACAACAGATGCACCTACACCATGTAATCCCCCAGAAACTTTATACGCTCCACCACCAAATTTACCTCCGGCATGTAGTACTGTAAAAATAGTTTCTACTGTTGAACGTCCAGTTTTCTTGTGAATTCCGACTGGCATCCCACGTCCATTATCCTCAACACGAATAATGTTGTCTTTTTCAATAACGATTGTAATGGTATCTGCAAATCCTGCAAGTGCCTCATCAATTCCATTATCTACAATTTCCCAAACCAAATGATGAAGTCCACGTTCTGCAGTCGAACCAATGTACATCCCTGGTCGTTTACGAACGGCCTCAAGTCCTTCAAGAACTTGAATGTCATCTGCCGTATATGAATGGGTTACTTTTTCTTCATTCATCACTTATCCTCCTCTTATTTACTGTTCCTTGTATCACTTCATAATATGTAATATTATGATTCTTTTTTAATTGAATACATTCTGTTGCTGTAATAAACACTTGTACATCAACAGGTAATATATTTAATAATATCTCTCTTTTTTGTTCATCTAATTCTGAAAATACATCATCCAACAACAATACTGGATATTCTTTTTTGATTTGATAAATACTTTCAATCATCCCCAGTTTTAAACTAAGAATATAAATCCGTTTTTGTCCTTGTGAAGCAAAGGTTTCAACTTTTTGTTGGTTGATCATAAATGTAAAGTCATCTTTATGAATCCCAACTAAGGAAGTATGAAACAACTTCTCTTTTTCTCGATGTTTTCTCATTTTTTCTGACATCTTTTGTTTTAGTAATGTTTCATCTTCAATGTATGCTACATCACTTTCATAAACACAAGATATTTCTAAATCTTTATTTTCAAATAATTGAAAATACTTCTTTGTATGTTTCATCAACATTTCAATAAAATGATGACGCTGCTTCATGATTTTTACTTGTAAGTCAATCAGTTGCTCATCAAGTGTATCTAAAAACAAATCATCAATTTTATGATTTTTTAAATACTTGTTTTTTTCTTTTAGAATTTTATAGTAATCAACTAATGCATGTGTATAACCACTGCTTAATTTACCTAATTCTAAATCAATAAATTGTCTACGTTTTTTTGGTGCTTGTGAAAACAACAATAAATCATCTGGATAAAACATAATGGCATTAAAAAATCCAATGTATTCACTAACTTTACTTACCGGTGTATTGAATAAAAATAAATGTTTTCCTTTTGTGTCTACATTACACATCAAGGAAACCGTTTTATTATCATTCACAATTTGTCCTTTTAATGAAAAATAATCAAAGTTTTTTTGCATTAAATATTCATCATGACGCACCCGATGACTTTTCGCACAAGATAGATAATATAATGCTTCCAGTATATTGGTCTTTCCTTGTCCATTATATCCGTAAAACAAATGAATTCCTGGTGTGAAGTCCATTTGCAAACGTTCATAATTACGAAAATGTGAAAGTTGTAAGTTTTCTATGATCATACAATGGTAAATGTTTGACCTTCAACTACTACAACATCGTTAGGATATAATTTACGACCACGACGATCTTCTTTTTCTCCATTTACGATAATGTCCAATTCTTTGACAGCGAATTTAGCTTCACCACCACTGCTAATAAAATCAGCAAGTTTTAAAAATTGTCCTAGTGTTACATATTCGGTTTCAATCTTTATTTCCATAGATATATCTCCATTTTCCACCTAGATTATTATATCATATTTCAATGAAAATAGATAATTAAAAAGATAGGACACGTCCATATACACCCTTAAAAAGCTCTCTATTCAATTTTAGCTAAAATAATATAATTATGCGACAAATAAAAAACGCCCCGTAAAAGGCGTATTTTGCTATAGATAGGTACGAACTGGTAATACCAATTGTAATACTTCTTCGTTTTCTTCACTTTGGATAATGAATGGTTTCATCTCTCCTGAAAACTTAAAAGTAATCGTATCTGCATGAATTGCACGAATGGCTTCAAATACATAACGACCATTAAATGAAATCGCTAAGGATTCACCATTGAATGAAGCTGTTTTTAAAATCTCAGTAGCAGATCCAATATCTTGTGATTTCGTTGAAAGAATACTTTCGTTTTCATTAAGTTCTAATTTAATGATGTTAATTCCATCATTTTTAATAAAACTCATACGGTCAATTGCACTTAAGATATCTCTTGTTTCGACTTTAAGTTCATATTGGAACTGTTCAGGAATTAGTTTATTTGTATCAGGAAAACTTCCTTCAATTAAACGCGTTTGAATAAGTGTATCTTCAAATACAAATTGTACTTTCTTATTCGATACATGAACTTTGATTTCTTGATCATCATCTAATGACTTTAATAATTCATTTAATGATTTTGAAGGAATAATAATGTTGTAATCAATCGTACTATCGACTTCAAATGAAGTTTTTGCTAAACGATAACTATCTGTAGCTGTACAATCGACATGTCCATCATGAATATGAACATTAATTCCATTTAAGTATGGACGATTGTCTTTATCACTTGTCGCAAATAAAGTTTGATTTAAGACTGACTTTAATTTCATTGTTGAAATCGTAAAGAAGTCTTCTCCTTTTGTGAAATCAATCATTGGATATTCATTTGCATAAATACCAATAATATTAAATTCACTTGTTTCATCATAAATTTTTACATTCACTCCATCAGCTACTTCAATAGAAATAACTTCCGTGTCCATTTTACGAACAATATCAAGAATGTATTTTGCCTCAATAACAATTGAACCCGTTTGTTCAATTTCTAAAAAGCATTCATCACGTTTTGAAATATAGTTTTTAATTGAAATATCTGAATCAGATGCCATTAAACAAATTTCATTTTCATTTACATCAAATTTAATACCAGAAAATGCTGGTAAAGGTGAATAGTTTGAAATAGCTCTAGATACAACATTTAATTTTGTAAGCAATTGTTTCTTATCAACTTTAAAAAACATCGTGTGACCCCCTGTCTGTATAATAATTTTTTTAAGATAGTATTACTACTAGTGTGTGGAAAACTTTTAAAAGTAAAAAATAATAAGTATTTATCATACTTTTTAGCAGTTTTTCACTGTTTAGATTTACGGCAAAATTTTGTGGAAATAATTTATGCGTAAACACCTAAACGTTTTTTAATATCATCAATAACATCTTTATAGATACCTTTTTGATTTAGGTACCCTACAATTTTATCATAAGAAGTCATAATTGTTGAATGATCACGATTACCAAATTCAGATCCAATCTTTTTAAATGGTACATCAAGAAGTTCACGAATTAAGTAAATAGCGATATGTCGTGCATTTGCAATATCTGCAGTTCTTGATTTTGATTCAATTTGCTTCAATGTAATATTGTAGTAATTACAAACTTCTTTCTTTATTTTCTTTGGTGTTAATTCATCCGTTTGTGAAATAATCGGATTGTCTTTGAACATATCAATTGTGAAATGTTCATCAATAACTTCTGGGTTATGTAAGATCGCTTTAAATAATAGTTCATTTAAGGCACCTTCTAGTTTTCTAACATCTTCATTAAAACGGTTTGCAATATAGAAGAGTGCATCATCTGTAATAATAATTTCATTGGTTCTACCTTCAAGTTTCTTTTGAAGAATCGAAACCGCTGTTTCAAATTCAGGTGATGTAATACTTACCGATAAGCCCGATGTAAAACGTGAAATAATTCTCGCATTAATATTTTTTAGTTCTGAAGGGTACACATCACTAGTTAAAATGATCTGTTTCCCACTATCCTTCAACTTATTATAAATATTAAAGAATAATTCTTGGCTTTGATTTGTTTTTGCAAGATGCTGAATATCATCGATTAGCAAATAATCCAATTGACAAATACTTTCTATAAAAACATCAGATTTATTTTCTTTAAGCGATTTAATAATTAAATTAATGAAGTCATTTCCATCAATGTAAAGATATTTTACATCTGGACGATTATTTTTAAGATAATTACAAATAGCATGCAATAAATGGGTTTTTCCTAATCCAGAATTTCCATAAATAAATAATGGATTGTAAAAACTTTGTTCCCTCGAATACGCACAACCATATGCTGCTGCATACGATTGTTGGTTACTTTGACCTTGAATAAAATTCTCAAACGTATAGTTCTCTAAAATTTTATTTCCATTTTCAAAAATAAACTCCTCTTTTGGCGTCTCTTGACGTTTTCGATTAGACAGTTCTTTTTCTAATAAAACTTGAGCAGAAATTTGTTGATCTAGCTGCGTAGACAGTAAATCATTAAAGACTTCAATGTTTTGTTCGAAGAACCGTTTTGTCGTGATAAATGGGACTTCAATTGTCGCAATTCCATCACGCACATCGTAGAGAAGTGAATTTGAAACGTAAGAGTGGAAAACTGATTTTTCAAAGATATTGTTTTCTTGGATATTGTGCAAAATCTGATGCCAACAGTCTTGATACGTGTTTGATCCAGATTCCGTCATAAATATATCCTTTCCTAATACAAATTTACATCTCATATATTACATGAAATGATAGTAAATTACTACCATCAAAAAGTAAAAAACATAGTTTTCCACATTATCATAAAAATTGAAAACCCTTTAAAATAAAGGATATATCACGCTTTAAATAGTTTTCCCCATCTTTTGATGTGGAAAACTGTGGAAAAAGTTTGTGTTAAAAAGTACGATGTGGAAAGTGTGGAAAAGAAAATTGAGAAATTTCCACAAGAAACTAAGAATTGTATAGTTTTCCATAAAAGAAAATGAGCATGACTAAAGGGATTTAAACAACTTTCCCCAGTTTTCCACCCTATGTGGAAAACTATGTTTTTTAACACCATGGAAAACCTGTTTGAAACTAAAAATATATTCTTTTTTACATCATAAATAATAGAAAGAAATATTCGATAAATTGTATACTTTATGAAACATGAAATACACTTTTTTGTTGACTTGGATAAGGTGCTGCGATATAATCTAAAAGCAATGTTTATTAATATGTAGAAAAGGAGGTGTACTTGATGAAAAGAACTTATCAACCAAATAAGAGAAAACATCAAAAAACACACGGGTTTAGAGCTCGCATGAAAACACCTGGAGGACGTAACGTTCTAGCTAGAAGACGTAGTAAAGGTAGAAAAGTTTTATCAGCTTAATTAATATAACAATTAAAATGATAAACATGAGTTTAATAACAACGCTTTAAAAATATCTCGTCTTGGCGAGATATTTTTATTTATGTGAGGAATGTATATGAAAAAAGCATACAGGATCAAAAAAGCAGATGAATTTACTGAAATCATCAAAAATCGACAATTTTACAAATCCAAAGGAATTATTTTATATGTTAGAAAGCGTAAAGAAGATATTCCACGTGTTGGAATTACGGTAAAAAAGAAGATTGGAAATGCAGTTGTAAGAAATAAAGTGAAGCGACAAGTGCGAATGATGGTTCAAGAAATTTATAGTTTTGAAGAAAATTTCGATTCGATTTTACTTATTCGTGAAGATTATCTTGAAAACGACTACAAAAACAACAAAAATAACTTGGAAAGAATAGTAAAACAAGTTAGAATTAAAAAGTAAGCATTTTTAGAAATGGAGTAGAAAAATGAACATGATTAAAAAGTATATAAAAGATCATAAGAAGTTAATTATCTTCTCATTGTTCTTAATAGTTTTTGTTGCTGGGTGTAGTTCACCACGTAACGCAGATGGTACTGTAGATAAGGAACAATTAATTTTCCTTAGTACACCATATTTAAAGAGTATTGGTGATGGATGGTTTAACATCTTTGTTTGGCCAATGGCACAAATGATCAACTGGGTTGCAACATTCTCTGATGCAGGAGTTGGTATTATTGTAACTACGATTGTTGTAAACGTAATTACAGCTGCATTTACAATTAAACAACAAGCACAAACGCAAAAGATGCAAATGATTCAAGGTGAACAAGCTAAGATTCAAGCAAAATATGAAGGTAAAACGGATCAAGCAAGTAAAATGCGTATGAGCCAAGAACTTCAAATGCTATATAAAAAACACGACATCAACCCAATGGGTTCAATCGTAACGTTATTTATTCAATTACCAATTATGATTGGTATCTATCAAGCATGTATGAGAGCATCATCAGTTTATACAGGATCATTCTTTGGAATTGATTTAACGATGACACCACAAGCTGCAATTGGTGAAATGGAAATTCCAGTTATTGTAATTTTCTTATTAATGGCAGTAATGCAATTTGTTTCATTTAAAATTCCTCAAATTTTAGCGAAACGTCGTAATGAAAAGAATAGAAAAATTAAGAAATATGCACAACCTGAGAAAAAAGGTATGGCTGGAAACATGAACATGATGATGTATGTTTCTGTAGCAATGATGGTATTCTTAGGATTTAGCTGGCCATTAGGTATGACATTCTACTTATTAGTTAGTTCATGTGTTCGTGTAATTCAAAATATTGTGATTGATAAATTCTTTATTAAAGACTAGGTGGTTGCTATGAAAACATATACAGGGAAATCAATTGATGAAATTCTAGAAACGATTGCCACACAAGAAGATGTAGATATCGAAGATATTACATATAAAATTCTTGAAGAAAAAGCAGGATTTCTAGGAGTCGGAAAAGAAATTACAGTTGAAGCATTTACAAAACGTGATATCTTAGATTTTGTTTATGATTATATTCTTCAATTTTTCGATAACATGGAAATGGAAATCGAATTAAGTGTTGAAGAGGAAGATGATAACTTCTATAAAGCAACAATTAATGCAAGAAACAATGCGATTTTAATTGGTAAGAATGGTCAAACATTACAAGCTATGAATACGGTATTAAAAGCAGCAGTATCAGGAACATTCAAAAAACGTATTTCAACATTAGTTGATATTAATGGATATAAAGAAGAACGCTACCGCAAAGTTGTATCAATTGCAACACGTGTGGCAAAAAGTGTTCAACAAACTAAAACGGATGCAGTTTTAGATCCAATGCCAAATGATGAACGTAAAGCAATTCACAATCATCTATCAACATTTGATCACATTACAACGGTATCTGAAGGTGATGGAAATCAACGTCGTTTGAAAATCTGTTATAGCGAAGACTAAACACTCGAAAGGGTGTTTTTATTTTGGTATAAGTATGATTAAAAAGTCATACTTTTTAATGAAAGCATTATGTGTCGTAAAAAGTAAATATAGTATAATAAGAATTTCATATGCTATACTTTAGAAAAGGGGAAAGATAAATGGAACAAACGAAAATGGTTATCATCTTTTGTATTGCTTTAGTAATTACAATCATTTACTTCATTTTTATGATGAAAATACAAAATAAAAGCAAAGCAAAAGCGTATAAAACCATCGAGCAAGCAAAACAAGATGGTTTAGAAGTAACGGGATACTTATTGAAACAAAGACGCTATTATGAAGAAAACAAAAGCGTGTATTATAAAGCAACCTATAAATACTATACAAATCCTGGAAGTAAGATGTATAAGACAAACAAAATAATGCAAGGTCGTGCACCAGCGCAAATCACACTGTATGTAAACCCCAACAATCCAAAGAAAACCATGGGTGAACTTGAAATGATATATGGAAAAGGACCTGGTAAAATGACGATACCGTTTCTACTTGGATTTGTATTATTTTTCGTAGTAGTGCGTGTATTAGGAATTCTTTTTCAAATATAATCCAATAAAAAAATATGGCGTAATTGCCATATTTTTAATACTCTTGATCAATACTTTGTAAGATCGATACAACTTTTTGAATAGTTGCTTTTGTTGTCCCTATATTGAAACGGAAGAAGACATTACCAGGTTCTCCAAACTGTAAGCCCATTTGCATACCAAGTTTGTGAGAAATTAAAATATCACGCATTTCTTCAGTTGTCTTATGAAACTTTTCAAAGTTGATCCATAATAAATAGGTACCTTCATTTACATAAGTTGTAAATTTCGTATTTGCTAATCCATCACGTACAATTTCATAGTTTTCTTTTAAATATGCATTTAATTCATCTACCCAATATGCTCCATTTTCATAGGCAGCTTGCATAGCCGTTAGACCAAATACATTTACATGAGATCCACCAACTTCATCTAATTTTTGCGCAAATTGTTCTTTAGCTGTTGCTGTTGGTAAAAGCGCATAACTGATTTGAATTCCAGCTAAGTTAAAGATCTTAGTTGGAGCAGATAATGTATATATATGATCTGCATATGTACCTGCAACTTTAGCAATTGGAGTATATGTATATCCTTCAAACACTAAATCTTTATGGATATCATCACTTATAATTGATACATTATATTTTTGACAAATAGCAATAAGTGTTTCTAGTTCATCAGCTGTCCAAACACGACCACCTGGATTATGTGGATTACATAAAATAAATACAGATGGTTGGTGTTGTTTAATCTTTTCTTCAAAATCTGTAAAATCCATTTCGTAACGATTATTATTTGTAACTAAATCACTGAAGATAGGTACACGACCAAGTGCTTCACTGATTTTAAAGAATGGTGTGTAAATTGGTTGAAACATAATAATGGCATCATTTGGTTTACTTAGCATCAACAATAATGCTTTAATAGATGAAAGCACATTAGTTGAAAGAACGATATCATCCTTATTAATTTCAAAATCATGACGTTGTTTATTCCAACGTACAATCGAATCTAAAATTCTTTCACTTGAAAATGCATAACCAAATACACCATGACGTGCACGTTCAATTAATGCATCCAATACTTCTGGTGGACTTTGAAAATCCATATCAGCAACCCATAAAGGTTGTACATCTTTTGTACCAAAGACAAGTTCACGCTTATCCCATTTGGTACTATTTGTATTTTCTCTAATTATTTCTTGATCAAAACGACTCATACTTAATCACCTCATTTTCAATTGTAGTATGAAAAGAAGATAAAGTAAAATTATGTACCTGTACGTTTAGGTGTTTATTTATGAATTGTTTTCCGATACAATATAGGTATGACAAAATATCAAAGAATCTATCAAGAACTGTTAGATAAAATTAAAACAAAAGAATATAAAACCGGCGATTATTTACCAAGTGAAAACGAATTGATGAAAACATATAGTTCATCACGTGATACCATTCGTAAAGCTTTGCAACTACTCTTACAAAATGGATACATTCAAAAAGTAGTTGGTAAAGGATCCGTTGTTCTTGATAGTGAAAGAATTGCGTTTCCGGTCTCTGGAATTTCAAGTTTTAAAGAACTGAAAGAATCAATGGATGGAAAAATTGAAACAATTGTTGAAGAATTTAATCTCGTTCCAGCAGATGATAAATTAAAAGATGAGCTGCATATGGATGATGGCAATGTATATATTGTAGAGCGTGTTCGTTCTATTAATGGTGAAAAAATCATCCTAGATAAAGATTATTTAAATGGAAATATCATCCAAGGACTGACAAAACAACATGCACAAGATTCTATTTATGAATATATTGAAAATGAACTGAATTTAAACATCAGTTTTTCACGCAAGGAAATTACGGTCATTCCAGCCACAAAACATGATAAAGAAGTACTTGATATGTTGGATTATGATCTACTTGTTTGTGTAAAAAGTTATTCGTATTTAGAAGATGCAACATTATTTGAATATACAATTTCAAAACATCGACCGGATAAATTTAGGTTTGTTGATTTTGCTAGAAGAAGCCAGTAAACTACTCTTTTTGGGTAGTTTTCTTTTATGTAAAATGAAAACGTGTTGATTCTATAACAGCTAACAGCTATAGTAAAACTAGATACTTTCGTGTAAAGGTAAAGGATGGAAAAGAAGATGAAAAATAAGTCAAATAATATTAAATTGGTGGCAGTGGATGTAGATGGTACATTTGTTCGTACGGATTATACGTATGATAAACCAAGATTTCTTGCCATTATGGAGCGTATGAAAAAAGCAGGATGTGAATTTGTTGTTGCTAGTGGTAACCAATACTATCAACTACGTTCTCTATTTCCTGAATTTAAAGATACGATTAGCTACATTGCAGAAAATGGAGCACTTGTAAAAGCAAAAGATACAATCCTATTTACGACAGATATTCCTAAAGATGTAATTCATAAGACACTAGAAATTTGTAATCAATATCCAGATATTAAAAATACAATGTGTGGACTTGAAAGTGCATATTGTGAAAGAGGAAAAGTAAGTGAGAAATTCTTTAAACTAACCAATCATTACTATCACAAACTACAATGGGTAGATGACTTTGCAAATGTACATGATACGATTTTAAAATTTGCTCCAATGGTACCTGTAGAAAAGACAGATATGTATATGAAAATATTTGCAGAACAGCTTGATGGAGGATTAGTTCCAACATCGAGTGGTCATGGATCCATTGATTTAATTGTTCCAAATTGTCATAAGGCTTCAGGTATTGAACGACTTGTAAAACTATGGAACATTACACCCGAACAGTGTGTTGCCTTTGGTGATGGTGGAAATGATATAGAAATGTTAACGTACTGTGGGCGTAGTTATGCTATGGATAATGCACCAGATCATGTAAAAGCATGCGCAAAAAATGTATGTCCTTCAAATAATGAAGATGGTGTACTAGTAATATTAGATCAACTATTTCCAGTTGAATAAGAATGAGAAGAGACAATGAAAGATATAAAAATAATATTCTTTGATATTGATGGTACGCTAATTGATATGCAAAGAAAGCAAATTTCAGAACATATGTTGTATACATTACGTAAATTAAAAGAAAATGGTATTGTAATTTGTATTGCAACAGGAAGAAGTCCAATTTCTTTACCACATTTTGAAGGTATTGATTTTGATGCATATTTAACCTTCAATGGTTCATATTGTTATAACGAAAAGGAAACGATATTTAAAAACCCAATAGATTCAAATGATGTAAATGTTATCGTCGATAATGCCAAAAATATTGCAAGACCGGTTTCTGTTTCCACGATTCAAAAAAACATTGCAAATGGAAAAGATGATGATTTAGTTGAGTACTTTTCTTTTGCACACCAAGAAGTATATGTATCACCTAATTTTGATGAAGAAATTCATAATGAAGATGTATATCAGTTGATGGTATCTGCTACACCAAAAGAGTATGACATGCTTATGAAGCATACAAATCATACAAAAATTACTGCATGGTGGAATCGTGCAGTTGATATTATTCCAGCAAATGGTGGTAAAGGAAAAGGAATCGAAGAGATATTGGCATATTATGGATTTGATGCATCCCAAGCGATGGCTTTTGGTGATGGAAACAATGATATTGAGATGCTACAAACCGTTGGTTGGGGACTTGCCATGGAAAATGCATCTGATGATCTAAAAGAGATTGCAAATGAAATCATCGGACATGTTTCTAAGGAAGGAATTTATTACTACTGTGTGAAACAGGGATTCATTGAAGCAAAATAAGTAAAATAACTAGCATTAACTATGTGTTACACGATACAAAGTGATACATAATATGCTAGTTTTTTTATATACAACAAAAAAAGATTTAATTCATATTGACATACCTGTACGGACAGGTTATAGTGAAGATAGAAATAAACTTGTACGGACAGGTTGAAAGGATGAGAATAATATGAAAGATTTTACAAAGGATGCAACTTCTTTATTAGCGTATGTTGGTGGAAAAGAAAACATCAAAGCAGTTACTCACTGCATTACTAGAATGCGTTTTGTTTTAGTTGATGAAAGTAAAGCCGATATTAAGAAAATTGAAGCATTGCCATCAGCAAAGGGAACATTTACCCAATCAGGACAATTCCAAGTCATTATTGGAAATGATGTAGCAGACTTCTATAAAAGTTTTGTTGAAGTAAGTGGTATTGAGGGTGTAGATAAAAATGCCGCAAAAGAAGCTGCAAAAGACAATCAAAGTCCAATTCAAAAATTCATGAGCAATATCGCCGAAATATTTGCTCCATTAATTCCAGCACTTGTATGTGGTGGTTTGATCTTAGGATTTAGAAATGTAATTGGTGATATTCAATTTGGTGGACAAACCATTGTTGAAGGAAGTCAATTTTGGGCTGGTGTACATAGTTTTCTTTGGTTAATCGGAGAAGCGATTTTCCACTTCTTACCAGTAGGAATTACATGGTCTATCACAAAGAAAATGGGAACTACGCAAATTCTAGGAATTGTTTTAGGAATTTGTTTAGTATCACCACAATTATTAAATGCATATGCAGTAAGTGGAGCTACCGATATTCCATTCTGGGATTTTGGTTTTGCGAAAATTGATATGATTGGATATCAAGCACAAGTAATACCAGCAATACTAGCCGGATTTACTTTAGTTTACTTAGAAAGATTCTGGAAAAAAGTGATTCCAAGTGTTGTACAACTTGTAGTTGTTCCATTCTTAGCACTTGTTCCTGCAGTATTAATTGCACACGTAGTATTAGGTCCAATTGGATGGGCAATGGGTGATGCAATTTCGAATGTCGTATATACAGGGTTAACATCTCAATTTGGTTGGTTATTTGCGGGAGTCTTTGGTTTCTTGTATGCACCATTAGTTATTACTGGATTACACCATATGACAAATGCAATTGACTTACAGTTAATGGATAAATATAGTGGAACGATTTTATGGCCAATGATTGCTCTATCAAATATTGCCCAAGGGTCTGCAGTACTTGCGATGGTTTTCTTGCAACGCAAAAACGATGCTGCAAAACAAATTGCAATCCCGTCAATGATCTCTTGTTACTTAGGAGTTACTGAGCCAGCAATGTTTGGGGTAAACATTAAACATGGATTCCCATTCATTTCAGCAATGATTGGTTCAAGTATTGCAGCTATGTTATCTGTAGCAACAGGAGTTATGGCAAACTCAATTGGAGTTGGAGGAATCCCAGGATTCTTAGCAATTCAAGTACAACACTGGCCAATGTTCTTTGTTTGCATGGCAGTCGCAATCGTTGTTCCATTTGGATTAACATATGTGATTGGACTTAAAAAATTACCAGAAAGCGATCGCGTAAATCACGAAGAAGTAAACTTAGATGAAATAGCAGAATTGGCATAAAGATAGGAGGTTCTATGCATAACTATGGGAATAAAGTCATTTATCAGATCTATCCTAAATCATATAAAGATAGTAATGGTGATGGAATTGGTGACTTTCAGGGAATTATCGAAAAACTAGACTATCTTGAACAATTAGGAATTGACTATATTTGGTTAAATGCATGTTTTGTATCGCCACAAAACGACAATGGTTATGATGTACAAGATTATTACAATATTGATCCTGTATATGGAAGTATGGAAGATTTTGATGCATTAGTAAAAGAAGCAAAAGCGCATCACATTGAAATTATGTTGGATATGGTATTTAATCATACCTCAACCGCACATGAATGGTTTCAAAAGGCATTGCAGGGTGACAAGAAATATAAAGATTATTATATTTGGCGAAAAGGTAAGGAAGATGGTACACCACCAACCAATTGGGTGAGTAAGTTTGGTGGAAATACCTGGGAATATGTAGAACGTTATGATGCATATTACTTACACTTATATGATGTAAGTCAAGCGGACTTAAACTGGGATAATCCAGAAGTACGTGATGAGATGGCAAAGATTGTCAATTTTTGGATGGATAAAGGAGTTAGTGGATTTCGTTTTGATGTTGTCAATTTGATTTCTAAACCAGAAGTACTCGAAGATGATTATCAAGGAGATGGACGCCGTTTCTATACAGATGGTCCACATGTACATGAGTATTTACGTCAACTCAACAATGCATCCTTTGGAAAAATCGATGCATTAACAGTAGGTGAAATGTCATCAACGTCACTAGAAAACTGTGTAAAATATGCAGGAGAAAATCGTCAAGAATTAAGCAGTGTCTTTAACTTTCACCATTTGAAGGTCGATTATAAAAACAAAAACAAATGGGATATTCAAGAATTTGATTTCCAAGAGTTAAAAGATTTACTTGTTACATGGCAAGTAGGAATGCAAGAGTATGATGCATGGAATGCTTTATTCTGGTGCAATCATGATCAACCTCGTGTAGTATCACGTTTTGGAAATGATCGTACCTATCCAAAAGAAAGTGCCAAGATGCTAGCAACAGCAATACATATGTTACGTGGAATTCCTTACATTTATCAAGGTGAAGAAATTGGGATGACTAATGCGTACTTTACCGATATTAAGGAATACCGTGATGTTGAATCATTAAACTACTACGAGATTCTTAAACAAACAGGAATGAGTGAAGCAAAAATTATGAAAATATTGCAAGAACGTTCACGTGATAATGCAAGAACGCCAATGCAATGGGATGCTTCGATACATGCTGGATTTAGTGATGCTACTCCTTGGATTCAAGAAATCAAGAATTATAAAGAGATCAATGTCAAACACGCATTAGCTGATAAAGATTCCGTATTTTATCACTATAAAAAGTTGATAGAATTACGAAAAACATATCCAGTGATTCAACAAGGAAGCTTTGAAGTCATTGCTAAAGATCATCCAGAACTATTTGTGTATAAACGAATTCTTGGTGATACAGAAGTATTAGTTATTAATAATTTCTATGGTAAACAAGTTGATTATAAAATCGAACAAGCACAAAAGTATGAATTGCTATTATCAAATTATGGAGAACGTCCATGTACAGATAATATGCAATTACAACCATATGAATCGCTTATTTATATTACAAAACCCCAAGATTAACTAATATCTTGGGGTTTACTTTCTTATAGTGCTTCGTTTCCACTAAAGTACGGTAATAATGAAGCAATGGCTTGATCAATCTCATCAGTTGAACTTTGTTTCTTTAATACATCATATGCTTCAACAACCGCTTTTTGAAAAACAGGACGAACATCTTCAGGAACGGTATCTGGTTTTACTTTCATAGCAAGTTGCAATAACATATTCAATCGATTCCGTTTCAGAAAGTAATGATGTTCTTCATCAAGTTCTACGAATAAATCAATTACTTTCCATTTTTGGTTGTGCTCAGTTAACATCGCTTTTCGATCAATCATCACCTCGTGTTCTTTTAATATTTTAGCAACTTCAGAAATAATTGAAGGATCTACAACTGAGAAAACAATGACTTCATGAGCAAAAGGTCCAATATCTTCTTTTGGATTTGCTTCGTAACCTTCATAACCAAATAGATAACCTACTGTTTCATGTAAGTTCTCAGGATCTAAGACCAAAATATCAAAGTCTTCTTTTAAAGCATCAATGATTTTTGCTTCTTTCTCACGATTTTTATTTGTATATAATAAAATGGTACCTAACATAACAATTCCTCTTCTTTTCTTACCATTCTAATATAGCACAAATTCATACAAACAACCTATGAATATAATCCTTTACAGGATGACATATTGTTGATACAATAGCAAAGTAATAAGGGAGTAGTCGCACAAATCTGTGTGATTTAGTCAACATCACGAAACGAAAGTTTCTGGCTGAATTTTAAAGACAAGACTTATTGAAAGTTGTTTTCAATGAGTCTTTTTTATTACTAGACTCCAGGAGGATTGCATGAAACAATATACAAATTACAATTTGAAAGATGTGTTTGAGGAATTTGAAACCTCACGGGATGGATTAAAAGATAGTGAAGCAAGTGTCCGTTTAGCACGTGATGGGAAAAATGAACTAGAAGCAGAAGCACAAGAAAGCATTTTAAGTATTTTCTTATCGCAGTTTAAAGACTTACTTGTTATCGTCTTAATTGTGGCAAGTATGATTTCCATTGCTGTAGGTGAATTAGAAAGTGCGATTGTTATATTAATCGTAATTACACTAAATTCGATTTTGGGTACTGTACAAACCGTGCGTGCACAAAAATCACTTGATTCCTTAAAGCAATTATCAACACCGTTTACTCGTGTTATGCGTGAAGGTATTGTAAAAGAAGTACCATCAAGTGAACTAGTCGTTGGAGATATCGTACTTGTAGAAGCGGGGGATGTCATTAGTGCAGATGGACGTGTTGTTGATTCTTTCACATTACAAGTCAATGAAAGTTCATTAACTGGTGAGAGTGAAAGTGTTGAGAAATTCCCAGATCAAATTATTGAAGAAGGAATTCAAATCGGTGATCAACGCAATATGGTATTCTCAAGTAGTCTAGTTACTTATGGACGAGGAAAATATGTAGTTACAAGTACTGGAATGAAAACCGAAATTGGTCGAATTGCCCAAATGATGAATGCCACAAAAGAAAAGCGTACGCCTTTACAATTAAGCTTAGATGACTTTTCAAAGAAATTATCTTTTGTGATTATCGCAATTTGTTTAGTTGTACTTGGATTAAATATGTTACGTGGAGGAAATTTACTTGATTCCTTTATGTTTGCAGTTGCGCTAGCTGTTGCAGCAATTCCTGAAGCATTAGCTTCTATTGTAACTATCGTATTATCAATTAGTACACAAAAAATGGTCAAAGAACACGCGATTATGAAAAACATTAACGCAGTGGAAACGCTTGGTTGTGTATCCATTATTTGTTCGGATAAAACAGGAACCTTAACGCAAAACAAAATGAGTGTAGAAAGTATTTATTTGAACCGCCAATTGTATTTAAAAAATGCAGAATATAAAGACAATCGTGATATTCGTTTGCTTACTATGATTGGAATTTTATGTAGTGATGCAACTATCAACGGAGAACAACGAATTGGAGATCCAACAGAACTTGCATTTGTGGATCTTGGACGTTTCTTTGAGATGAATGAAAGTGAATTACGTGAGAAGTATTACCGTGTCAAAGAATTACCATTCGACTCGGTTCGTAAATTGATGACGACTGTATGTAATGTACATGATAAAAAAGTAATGTATGTAAAAGGTGCACCAGATGAATTATTACGTGTATGTACAAAATATTACTTTGAAGGTAAAGAGTTAGATATGACAGATGAAGTTCGTGAAGAAATTCTACTTCAAAACGGACTATTTGCTACACAAGGACAACGTGTTCTAGCTTTTGCTTATAAAGAGTTTAATCAAGATGAATTAACTTTAGAAGATGAAAGAGATTTAGTCTTCACTGGTCTAATTTCAATGATTGATCCACCTCGTGAAGAAAGTGCACAAGCAGTTGCGGATTGTTATACTGCAGGTATTAAACCAATTATGATTACTGGTGACCACAAAGTTACTGCAACAGCAATCGCGAAACGTATTGGTATTTATAAAGATGGAGATTTAGCATTAGAAGGTCGTGAACTAGCAGTGATGAATGATGATCAACTTCACGAAATCATCGAAAAAGTAAGTGTATATGCACGTGTTGCTCCTGAGCACAAAATCCGTATTGTTGAAGCATGGCAAAGTCGTGGTCACAATGTGGCAATGACAGGAGATGGTGTAAATGATGCTCCTGCATTAAAACAAGCAGATATTGGTATTGCTATGGGAATTACAGGAACAGAAGTAAGTAAAGATGCAGCAAGTATGATTCTTACAGATGATAACTTCTCAACAATTGTAAAAGCGATTGTGACAGGACGTAATGTATATGACAATATTAAAAATGCAATTGCCTACTTATTAAGTGGAAACTTCTCAGGAATCTTATCCGTACTATACTGTACACTATTTGCTTTACCACTTCCATTTATGCCAGTACACTTATTATTTATTAACTTGGTGACGGATTCACTACCAGCGATTGCGATTGGAATGGAACCATCAAATGCATATTTACTATATGAAAAACCAAGAAGTAAAAAAGCAAGTATCTTAAATAAAGCAACCCTTCAACAAATTGGTTACGAAGGATTACTAATTGCCATTGCAACACTTGTTGGATTCCACTTAGGACTTCAACAAAGTACAGGTCATGCAATGACATATGCATTTGCTGTATTATGTATGGCACGTTTATTCCATGGATTTAACTGTCGTGGAAAACAGTCAATTTTCAAAATTGGCTTAACAACAAACAAATATTCTATTTACGCATTTATTGTTGGATATATTCTAATCATGGGAATCATGATGATTCCAGCATTCCATGGTGTCTTTAAAATTGCAGATATCTCAGCAATGGATATTGCAATAATTAATGCCTTAGCATTTGCACCAACGATTGTCGTACAAATTACGAAAATCATTATGGGACGTAACGAGAAATAACAAAAGGTTCGCTTCAATTTGAGGCGAACCTTTTAAATCAGTAAGTCGGTTACATGTTTGAGCGCATGTAGTATAAGAATTATCCGAATGTTGTGATATCTTCAGCTACACTTTGAATACCACTAATTCCATAGTGTTCAACTAAATAATTAGCTGTAGTCTCACTTAAGTAACTTGGTAAACTAGGACCAACTTTTATATCTTTGATTCCTAAATGTAATAAAGCAAGTAAGACAATGATCGCTTTTTGTTCATACCAAGCGATATTAAATGAAATTGGTAATTCATTAATATCATTAAGCTTGAAGATTTCTTGTAGTTTCATTGCAATTACAACCCATGAATAAGAGTCATTACATTGCCCTGCATCAAGGACACGTGGTACTCCATTAATATCACCAAGATCTAGTTTGTTGTAACGATATTTGGCACAACCTGAAGTAAGAATAATTGTATCATCTTTTAAAGTTCTAGCAAAATCAGCATAGTATGTGCGATCACGTTTACGACCATCACAACCACTCATGACGATAAATTTACGAATACTTCCATTCTTAATGTTTTCTACAACAGTATCTGCTAATGCAAGAACTTGATTATGGGCAAATCCACCAACGATACTTCCTGATTCAATTTCTGTAGGTGCATTACAAGATTGAGCTTGTTTAATAATTTCGCTAAAGTCTTTTGTTCCATCTGGATTTACAGGGATACGTTTGAATCCAGGATAGTCACAGTTACCAGTAGAGTATAAGCGATCTACATATCCTGCATTTGCTTTTGGTGGCACAATACAGTTTGTAGTAAATAGAATTGGACCATTAAATGTTTCAAATTCGGTAGTTTGTTTCCACCATGCATTTCCATAGTTTCCTTTTAAGTGTGAATATTGTTTAAATTTCGGATAGTAATGTGCTGGAAGCATTTCACTATGTGTATAAATATCGATACCACTATCTTTACTTTGTTCAAGAAGTTGCGCTAAATCAGCTAAATCGTGTCCTGAGATAAGGATTCCTGGACGCGTTCCTACACCAATATTTACATTAGTTATTTCAGGATTTCCATAAGACGAAGTATTTGCAGTATCAAGTAATGCCATTACTTTTACTCCATAAGCTCCTGTTTCATCAACAACATGTAAGCATGTTTCAAGATCCTGCATTTCATTAAAGTTAGCTAATGTTTTCACCATGAAATTATGAATGTCTTGATCTTCATATCCTAAATGAATTGCATGGGAATGATATGCAGCCATTCCCATTAAACCACCCATAATTAGTGATTTTAGTGCATTGATATCTTCGTTTTCTTCATAGAAAGCAACTACATCATTACGTTTTGTGTACGTTTTTGCTTCTTCAATTTGCTGACGAATGTTTTCCTTATTAAAGTTTGCATTTGTAATAAGTTTGAATAATGAATCCATAATGAAGCGTTTTTCTTCATTGTGTCCTTCCGTATCATTTTCAATTTGCTTACTTAATACTTTTAAGTATTCTTTTAATTCATCAAGTAAGTTAGCTAATTCACTATCTTTACCACATACCCCTTGAATGGTACATGCTTTATTGCCTGCAGCTTCCTCACATTGATTACAAAACATTTTTGTGTTCATATATCGGTTCTCCTTTGTTATCTACAGGATTACTATATCGATAATGAATCGAAAAGAATGTGATAGTTGCAACACTTTAGAAATAATTTGGATTTAATGTAAATACATCCTTTTGAATCGAGAATATATTTTCAGTTTGCATTGCTTTTAACTCTCTAGATAAACTGCTTCGATTTACACTTAAGTATTCTGCAAGTTGTGTTTTATTATAGGGGATACGTACTGTATACGATTTGTCTTTTAGATGATAGAAGTTCAACATCTCAAAGATACGTTCTCGAATAGTTGTCTTATTGAGAATTTCTAGTTTATGTGTAAGAAAAACATTCTTTGTTGAAAGTATCGTAAGTAGATTTCTAAGTATCGGCTTAGGAAAATCAAAAACATCATCACGAGAAAAGTAAATAACATGTAGTGCACTTTTTGCAGTGATTTCAAAAGGTGTGATATTCTCATTTCCTAGAGCTACACTTTCTGCAAATAATTCGCCTTCACCTAACACAGTGACAAGTTTTTTATTTCCGTGTATATCATAACTACTGATTTCCATCGTACCACTTACAATAAGATACATATCATGAATCGTATCACCAATGGAAAAGATTTGTTCGTTACGCGCAAAGTGTTTATGATTGGCTTGTTGTAATACTTGATCGATGATATTTTGATCAACATTTGAAAACATTGAGATGGTTGTATGATTTTGCATAGAATACTCCTTTAATATTTTTTATCTACTCTTAATCTGATAGAGATAGTTATTCAATTTTCTAAATTTAGTTTATCATAAGCCTTTTTAAATAAATCATATGCTTCTTCTTGGGATATGTTTTGTATGTAAGACCCTCCCAATTCTTTTGTTTTTACATTTTCAAATATAAAGGATCCATTACTTTTCTCTGGATTATCATTCATTATAATATCAATTGAACTAATTCTTTCTGTTGGCCTGGCAAGCGAATATTTAATTATGTCTCCATCTTCTTCTATATCTACGATTAATGCAGTTTCAATAATCAAATCAAGAAATTTGGAACCATCATATGACTCAATATAAATAAAATAATATCTCGATATTTCTTTTCCTAAAGTTATATTTCCATAAGTAGTTTTACATTTCTTCAAATCAATACTTTCTATATAACTATTTAACTCATAGCTATCCATATATGCCATATAGTTAGTGGTATTCGAATACTCTAAATAACTATATTCTGTATAGTTGAAAATACTCTTTAAGGGATCAACGAGTATTTTGTCGCCTGAAATATCATCAATTTTTCGTGTATACCAATAATCTAAATCTTCTCTATACGTAAGTAATGTTGCACTTTTCACTTTACCTTGCTTAATATCTATTTCAACAGTAGAATTACTAAATGCATTAGCATATTTAGAAGTATGTTCATCATCTTCTAAAACTTCAAATTTTTTAGCTTTTATTTTATAATCCTTTGATGTATTATGCAATTCTCTATTTGTGGTATATATAAGACTTCTATTTTCTTTCTCTCTATTATCTCTAGTTATAGCTGTAAAGATAGTTATTATTGCAATAACTAGAGATAAAATTATATTAGTTACACTTAACCAAAATGTATCTTTTTTATAAAAAGATTTATTTTCGTTTTTAATTTCAATTTTTACAGATTTCTCTTCATTAGAAAGATTAAACTCAAAACCATTATTCCTTTTTATTTCGCTTAATTCTTTTCTTAACTTTTTATTTTCTTTTTTTAATTCATTTCTATTCATCTCGTCACCTTCAAATTAATCATAGAAATACTATATCAAATAAAAAGGTGCTGTGACAGATAGGTTTATTTAGCTACATTCTGAACGAATTTCTTTTTTTATTGATTTGTTCCATTTATTGTGAGCGTCAAATAAATGACGAATTTCTATCACATAATACAATTTCTAAGATATCTCTATACACAGGAGGTACCTTATCTTAAAAGAATCGACAATAACAAAATGGTAACAATTATTAACGAATGTGAATCAAGTGGTTTAAAAAAGTGAGTTCTTTGAGTTACATAGGATTCCACCAAACTAGTACTACAAATATCGATGCTTGTTTAGCAAAGAAGACGTGGAAACATTTGCAGAAAGACATATAGTAGTTGATCAACCCACAATAATTACGTTAAAGGTACGTGGAGCACCTGTCGAAGTTGATATTAGCTAATTAAGAACTTTAATATAGGATTTTCAATGATTGATGTAAATAAAGTTAAACATGGCTATATTGAAAAAGTAGTATTGATTTCACTTATGATGAAACAGACGAAACAATACGAGGTAAAACTACAACAAGCGCAAGAAGAATATGGACAATTGATGGAGCAAGTCCGCTAGATAAACCAAAAATGCTGTTTTAGTAAGTCTTTGCGGATGAATTATTATTGAAGAAACAGATTAAAGAAATTCTTGGACTACTATAAAAACAAATAAAAATAATTGAACATATTGAAACAATTAATGATACAGATATTCTGATCCTATTGAAGAAACAACCCCATCGTTGTCCAAGCTGTGGAGAATACACTTCTTACATCAAAGACTATAAAACAAGAAAAGTGTCACATAATAGTCTTATCAACCGTGACACTTTCCTATTCTACAAATGTAGAAGATACTTGTGTAAATCCTGCCAGATTTCATTCGTTGAAAACAATCCGTTTACAGCGAATAGACGCACTAAAGTATCTTCTAAGTCCATTATAAACATTTTAGATGATTTAAAACCATATAACGAAACGTTTTCCTCAGTGGCAAGAAGATACAACCTATCTGTTACTAAAGTAGTGGAGTTGTTTGATACTCATGTACAAGTACAACAAAAAGCACTCACACAATGATATTATCCCCCTTAGGTAGACAGTGCAAATAAATAAAGCACTTTTAACCTAAGGGGGTTTTATTATGGGAAGAAAAAATAAGTATTCATTT
>NZ_JARXXJ010000007.1:0-106327 GCF_029893935.1 Breznakia sp. PFB1-19 | reverse complement strand
AATGCGAGTGTAATCAGCTTGAGCGAAGCGACCCGAATACCCCGTCGGAAAGCCATGGGATGGCTTTCTGGGCTCTGCCCCGGGGTAGTTTATTGCAGACTCGTTTCTTAGGAAGCGAGTTTTTTTTAGGATTTTGTGAGCTTGTTGTTTACCTATAAATAAGCGAGGTGTATATGAAAAAAAGGATCAAACAACTACTTGAGTATATTGAAATGTATGATGCAAGTGATGTTCATTTCACACTTCAAAATGGACAATTATTTGTACGGATTCGCGGGATTGATGGAATTAAAGAAATTAAGCATAAACTGCTAGATGAAAATCTATTTCATTATTTAAAGTTTATTGCCAATCTTGATTTGGGTAATTCGCTATTACCGCAAAGTGGAAACTTCTCATATACCTTTAAAAAGAAGCAACTACAGTTTCGATTTTCATACTTACGAACAATGCAACTGCAAACCGGTGTACTGCGGATACTGAATAACCACAAGCATTTTATAATTGAAGATTTAACAACAGATATAAATCAAATTGAATTATTTAAATGCTGGTTACAACGTTCAAGTGGATTGATTTTATTATCAGGCCCAACTGGTGCAGGAAAAACCACCACTTTACATGCACTATTGGAGAGACTGTCTACATACGAAAATAAACATGTGATTACTTTGGAAGATCCTATTGAAATTCAAACAACATCATATTTGCAATTGCAAATCAATGAAAAGGTAGATTTTACGTACGCAGAAGGAATCAAACAAGTCTTGCGTCATGATCCAGATGTCATTATGATTGGTGAAATTCGCGATGAAGTAACAGCAAAACAGTTGATAACTGCTGCACTGAGTGGTCATTTGGTATTATCAACCATTCATGCGAAAAGTTGTGTGGATGTTATTAAGCGGATGTTAGATTTCGGGGTGAGTGAACTTGATTTAAAAGAAACACTGTGTGGCTTAACCTCGCAACGAATTTTCAAAGCAAAAGATGAAGAGAAACGCATTTGTATTTATGAAATGATGGACGAAGCAGATATCGCACGTGTACTGAAAGGAGAACCGCTTGATGAAAACTATGAAACCATGGAAGACAAAATTCGCTTGGCTAAACAAAGAAATCAAATTTAATAAGCAAGTACGGTTACACATGCGTATGGATGAGTGGTCGTATTTTGCTAGTTTGTTGCAACAAGGCTATCCGTTAAAGCAAGCTTTGCAGCTAATGGAGAAAGATCATTTTGAAATATGCAAAGCGATTGATGATGGTTTACGTATTGAACAACTTGTCATAGACAGCTGCAAAGGTAGGATGAAAGTGTTTCTAGAATTCTTTTTAAAGATGACAAGTTTAACAAATGCGATTTCTTGTGCATGTTCAATGGAGATGTTTGAAAAGAAATTAAAGCAAGAGATGCTCAAAAAAAGTGTGTATCCACTATTTGTGCTATTGATATCATTTTTTACCGTGTATGTGTTTTCTGGATTTGTCATACCACAACTAGTTCAACACTTTGAATTTGAGCAAAATGTAATGTTTGAACTTGTTGAAATCATTCAACATATTGTGAATGTGATGGTGCTTTGCTTACTTTTTGTGATGCTACTACTCATTTTGTGTCAGTTAAGTAAACGAATTTTACGGTGTGTAGGAATGTTTGCTATTGCACACAGTAAAACGGTAAAAGAATGGATGTCATTTTATTTAGCACATTATTTAATTGAACTTGATGCGCATGGGTTAAGTACAAGACAAGCCTTCTTGTTTTTACAAGATATACGAAAACAACCACTGTTTCATAGTGTAAGCAAATCGATTTATGATGGACTAAATGCAGGGGAAGAGCTGTTTGTAGTCTTACAAAGAAATCCGTGGATATCCAAACGGTTTAAACTACATTTTACGATTGGTTCATCAACAGGAGCATTTCGAGAAATGATGATTTCATATCGTGATGAGCAACAAAAACGTTGGCAAATGCAAATACGGAAATTTACGATGCTATTGCAAATGATTTCGTATAGTTTTGTTGGGGTTATGGTCATATGTGTATATCAAGTCATGTTGTTACCTTTACAGTTATTAGAAAGGATGTAACCATGAAGCATAAAAAAGGATTTACCATATTGGAAATGATTATTGTATTAACTATTATTGCGCTTATCTTCCTGTTGACGATTCCAAATATCCAACAGAAAAAAGAGGTAATCGACAATAAAGGATGTGAGGCACTAGTTGAAGTTGTAAACGCACAAATTCTACTATATGAAATTGAGACACTTGAAACACCTTCAAATATGCAGCAACTCATTAGTAGGGGATATGTAAAAGAAAGTCAGGCACGTTGTCCAGATGGAGAAAAAATTACCATTGTTGGTGGTGAAGCTAAAGCAAGTAAATAAAAAAGGATTTACTTTGCTTGAGGCAATATTAGTACTTACGATTATAAGCGTATGTCTTCTACTATTTACAAGAACGGCGACATCTAGCACATCTTTATCACTGGAGATGGATAAAGTGAAAAGCATCCTTTTACTAGCACAAAGAGAAGCGATTCTGACAAAACAAGTTGAATATGTTCAAATTAAAAATTCTCAAATTATAAGTGGTAAGAAAACGCATCAACTTGCTAAAGGGATGGCTTGTGGAGAGCATGAAATCTATTTCAATGAGCGAGGAAATGTAAATCAGGCACGAACGATTACTTGTACATTCAATAACCAACAAAAACAATTGGTCATTCATCTAGGAAGCGGAAATATCTATGAAAAGTAAAAAAGGGTTTCTCTTGAGTGAAAGTATTATATTTATGCAAGTGTGCATGGTTCTCGTATTATTCTTAAGTGTATGTAGTCAAAGTATGTACAAATATTCTCGTATGAAACGAAATACCTATGATGAAGAATTAGAAATGAAGACTTTCTATGAAGAGTTTCGCTATGTAGAACCAGAAGAAATCGAGGAAAATGAAGATGGAGAACATACAGAACAAGAAACTGAAGAAGATGACAATCCAGATGGGGTTTAGTATGTTAGAAGCGCTGTTTAGCTTGTTGATTGTAAGTATCTTATTATCTTTACTTTTAATGTATTTACAAGGTTTACGACGTATGGATACGAGTATGTATGATGGAGAAGATGATATTAGTATCTCACAACTTCGTTTGATTTATGTACTCAGTGATACGTGTTATGCTGATGGAAGTTTATACTTGTCATATTATGATAAAGACATGCAAGTATCCTTACAAAAAGACCGTCTGATTATGCAACCAGGATATCAAGTGTTCTTACAGTATGTGGATGATGCATATTTTACGCAAAGAGAGGAGTGTATCTATCTTGTTTATAAACATAAAAACCAAGAGGTTAAGGAACGAATCATCGGTTGCTAAACATGGATTTATTGGCTTATATGGATTAGTGCTGCTCAGTTTTATGTTGAGTTTTATAAGTATGCTTACTTTAAAAATAGAAGCGCAAAGACCCATGCAAAGTAAAGTTGACTTTGTGGAATTGTACGCACTATCTAGTGCAAAGCAAATGATCAAAATGGAAGAATCTATGCGCAATCACGAATATAAAAATTGTATGATTCAAATTCGTTGTGATGAGCAAAGCTGTCGTATTGAAATTACAGGTGCAAACTATCAAATGACAAGCATTGTATCCTATGATTACAAGTCAAAGAACATACTCAATTACCAATATGAAAGAGGTGTCAAGTAAAAAACCTTGACACCTTTATTTTTTATGGTATGATTACTGAGTAAAAATTAGAAGGAGAAACACAATGGCTGTTAAATTAAGATTAAAAAGAATGGGTAAAAAAGGGTATGCATACTACCGTATCGTAGCTGCAGATTCAAGAAGTCCTCGTGATGGAAGAATTATTGAAGCAATCGGAACATACAACCCAAACTTAGACCCTGCACAAATTACTTTAGATGAAGAAAAAGCAATGAACTGGATTAAAAATGGTGCACAACCATCAGATACAGTACGTACAATTTTATCTAAACAAGGAGTTCTAAAGAAATTACACGACGAAAAAAACAGTAAATAGTCGTCATGGATTACGAAAGAATCATGTTGGATCTAATCACTCCAATTGTTGATAATAAAGAATCACTATCAGTGAAAGTCTTACCAACACTTGAAGATGATGAAGTTCTCTTAAATGTATATGCAAGTTCTGAAGATGTTGCTCGTCTTATCGGGCGTCGTGGAATTATGGCAAGCAGTCTTCGTCAGATGATGTCTATTGCATCTCGTACAGAGAATAAAATGATCACAATTAAATTTGAATCATATTAGGATGCAGACGCATCCTTTTTTAAAAGGTGAATGTATGGAAAAAATAGAAATTGGACAAATTGTAAATACTCACGGATTACGTGGGGAACTAAAAATTAAACTGGATACAGATTTCGCAAATGAACGTTTTAAAGTTGGAAATACGGTATTTGTTGGCGACTTACCTTTAGTTGTACATAGTTTTCGTATGAATAAAGGGATGGCTTTAGTTGCATTCAAAGAACTTTTAGATATCAACTTAGTTGAAAAATATAAAGGTGAAAAAGTATTCGTAAACCGCGAAGATATTAAAGATGATGGTAAAGGATACTATTTCTTTGATCTTGTTGGTTGTGAAGTATTAGATCAACATGGGAAGTCGCTTGGTATTGTGGATGAAATGATTGATACTGCTGCAAATCCAATTATGCGAGTGAATCAAAAAATCTTAATTCCATTTGTGGATGCATTTGTAAAGTCTGTTGATTTAGATAAAAAACAAATTGTAATTGAAGTAATTGAGGGATTGTTATGATGGAAATCAAAGTGTTGACACTATTTCCAAACTTTTTTGATTCCTTCAAGGAAACATCAATTATCAAACGTGCACTTGAGAAGGAAAGTGTACAGTTTACAGCGATAAATTTTCGTGATTACACATTAGATAAACACAACAATGTAGATGATACGATTTGTGGAGGTGGAGCAGGAATGCTACTTGCATGTCAACCAATCGTGGATGCATTAAAGGCGAATACTAAAGCAAACAGTAAAGTTGTTATGTTGAGTCCACAAGGGAAGAAGATGACGCAAAAACTTGTACGTGAGTTAGCTGAATGTGATGATATTGTCTTGCTGTGTGGACACTATGAAGGATTTGATGAAAGAATTCGTGATTATGTTGATGAAGAAGTAAGTATCGGTGATTTTGTGTTAACTGGTGGAGAGCCAGCAGCGCTTGTTTTAAGTGATGCCATCATTCGTTTGCGTGATGGAGTAATTCGTAGTGATTCTCATGAAGATGATTCATTTGAAAACGGCTTACTTGAATATCCACAATATACACGCCCAGTAGAATACGACGGTAAAAAAGTACCCGATGTATTGATGAGTGGACATCATGAAAATATTCGCAAATGGCGATTAAAAGAATCCTTACGAAAAACACACTTGCGTCGTCCAGATTTGTTAGATGGACGCACATTTACAAGCGAAGAACAAAAGTTATTACAAGAAGTGATGGATGAAGAAAATAAGAAACAAACTTCGAATGATGAAAATCAATAAGTCATAAAACAAAGGGTCATAAAACAATGGTGAAATTCAGTAATTTTTGGTTTACATTAATGCTGAAATTTGCTATTATATATAAGCCTGTTGGCTGCAGGGTTCCGCTTATCCGGTAATAACGGATTATGAACCAATCTGTATTACTAAAGAAAAGGAGAAAGAAAATGAATTTAAATTTAGTTAATGAAGTAACAAAAAAACAAATTAAATCTGATATCCCTGCATTCCGTAGTGGAGCTACAGTAAAAGTTCACGTTCGCATTAAAGAGGGTGACAAATCAAGAATCCAGGTATTTGAAGGTGTAGTAGTTGCACAAAAAGGTGGAGGAATTGCTGAAACTTTCACAGTTCGTAAAATCTCTAACCAAATCGGAGTTGAAAGAACATTCCCATTACACTCACCAATTATCGATAAAATCGAAGTTGTACGTCATGGTAAAGTTCGTAGAAATAAATTACGTTACCTTAAAGGACGTAGTGGAAAAGCTGCAAGAATTAAAGAAATCCGTAGATAATCTATTAGATGCACGAATGTGCATCTTTTCTTTTCCATAATCAGGTTAAGAAATGTTGTAAATTATATGTTTCATTGTGTGAAACATAAAGGAATAATGGTATAATAAGCGATGATGAACGAGACAAATGTCAATACAGAAACAAAAAAGGTAAATGAGACGAAAACAGAAATATTAGACTTTATTAAGATGGTCCTTATATGTTTTGTTTTGGTTTTTTTGTGTGTGAAGTTCTTCTTTCGCCCAATAACCGTTTCTGGTAGTAGTATGTATCCAACATTAGAAAATCAAGAATTTGGATTTTCCAATGTCTTTGCAGGATTAACTAGTGAAATTGAACGATTCGATGTCGTTGTTGTCCAAGATGAAAAAACTGGAGATGACTTGTGGGTGAAACGAGTGATTGGTTTGCCTGGAGAGGAAATCGAATACTTTGATGATCAGTTGTATATTAATGGTAAACCGGTAGAAGAACCATTTTTAAATAAAGCGTATATGGAGACACAAATCGGGGATCGTAATTATGGAAATACGTTTACCCATGATGTAGAACCTATTGTCTTAGGTGAAGATGAGTATTTTTTACTGGGTGATAATCGTCCGGTATCTAGAGATTCAAGAGCAGCTGGAATTGGACCGTTTAAGCGTAGTTCGATTATTAGCAAGAATGTTCTTGTGTTATATCCATTTGATAAAATAGGGATGGTGAGTAATGATGAGTAATCAGAAATTAAATATACAATGGTTTCCTGGGCATATGACCAAGGCTAAACGTGAAATGCAAAGTATGTTATCAATGGTCGACATGGTAATCGAATTGCGTGATGCACGTGTGCCAAATGCTTCAAAGAACCCGTTGATAGATGAATTAGTCGGACAAAAACCAAGACTGATTGTTTTAACGAAAATCGATAAAGCAGAAGATGAAGAAACAAAACGGTGGATTCAATTACTATCGAATGAGTATACAGTTGTTGTTGGTGTAGATGTACTGCATGATAATGTAAAAAAAATCATCAGTGAAAATGCACTGTTTTTAATGAAAGAAAAACGAGAACGACAAATAAAGAAAGGGATGAATCCACGTGCAGTACGTTGTATGGTGTGTGGAATCCCAAATGTTGGAAAAAGTACGCTAATTAATCAAATAGCTGCTAAGAAAACATTAGTTACTGGTGATCGCCCAGGAGTTACAAAAAACACACGTTGGGTAAAAGTAAATAAGGATATTGAATTACTAGATACACCAGGTGTATTATGGCCAAAATTTGAAGATGAGCAAATTGGGATCTTACTTGCGATTACTGGAGCAATTCGTGATCAAGTATTACCACTAGAAGAAGTAGCGTATGCTGCCTTAAAATATCTAAAGGTGTATTTTCCAGAACGTTTACAGGAAGCGTATGGCGTAACTATCATTGAAAATAACTATAAGTTGTTTTTAGAGATTGGAAGAAATCGAAACTTACTTCAAAAAGGAAATGAAGTTGATTACAATCGAGCGATTGAAACGTTTATGAAAGATATTCGTACCAACCGTTTTGGAAAGATTACTTGGGAGCGAACTGATGCAGTGCACGAATGAGTATGAATTACAGTATGAAAACCAAGGCTACCAACAAGTAATTGGTATTGATGAAGCTGGGCGAGGTCCATTGGCTGGTCCACTGGTTGTTGCTGGTGTATGTTTTCCAATGGGATTTAGTCATCCCGAGATTTATGATTCAAAGAAGCTTAGTGAAAAAAAGCGTGAAGCACTTTATGGCTATATTAAAGAAGAAGCACTATATTTTTCTATTGAAATTATTGATGAAGCGACAATCGACCGTTTAAATATCTACGAAGCAACAAAACAAACAATGATGAAAATTGCTTCTGAATGTGAAGCTGCTGATGTTGTTTTAAGTGATGCGATGAAATTTCAAGTTGAAGGAAAAATTGTTGAACCTATAATTAAAGGTGATCAAAAAAGCGTCAATATTGCAGCTGCAAGCATTCTTGCAAAAGTAACACGTGATCGTATTATGAAAGAATATAGCAAAATGTATCCAGAGTATGGATTTGATAAACATAAAGGATATCCAACTAAACAACATATGGTTGCACTTAATACATATGGTGTATTGCCAATCCATCGACGCAGTTATGCACCAGTAGCTAAAGCACTACAAATGCATTTTGATTTTTAGTAAAGAAGTATCTATCAAGGATATTTCTTTTTTTCTTCCTATATATATACAGAGGTGTATAACATGAGAGAAAGATTACTGTATTATAGTGTAAAATATGATGGCGATGTACATGCGATTAAAAGAGCAATTTTACATAATGAAGCATACGAATCCATTACGTATCCAGATCCATATATTACAATACTGGATGATGTGTATCCCCAAGAGTTTCTGTTGTTGAAATATCCACCCTATGTTCTATACTATAAAGGGGATATATCATTATTAAATAAACGTAAAATTGCAGTTGTTGGTTCGCGCATCATGACTCGCCAAGGCAGATATAATTGTGAAACGCTTATGCGATATGTAAACAAAGAATATGTAAGTGTCAGTGGACTTGCTAAGGGAGTGGATGCATATATTCATCAATTATCACTTCACACAAGAAAGACCATTGCCATTGTAGGTTGTGGACTAGATATTCACTATCCAAAGTGCAATAGCTTTCTATATAAAGAAATTGAAACAAATCATTTATTGTTAAGTGAGTATCCAAATGGTTCGCGTCCATTTTCATTTCATTTTCCTTTGCGTAATCGTTTAATTGCAGCGCTAGGAGAGAAACTAATCGTGATTGAAGCAAGTAAGCGAAGTGGCACCATGCTTACGGTAAATGAAGCAATTGAACTAAATAAAGAAGTCTATGTATTTCCATATTCATTTGTAGAAAATCATGTAAGTGGTTGCAATGTATTGATTCAAGAAGGGGCAAACATTATCGTAGATAATGAAACAATCGCCGAATTGTAGGTGTTGACAAATGAACAAAAGTGAATATACTTGATGTAAGTCGGAGGTAGTAAATGAAAAAATTAGTAATTGTGGAGTCACCTTCCAAATCAAAGACCATAGAAAAATACCTTGGTAGCGATTTTCAAGTCGTATCAAGTAAAGGACATATACGTGATTTAGCCACATCTGGAAAAGGTGGGTTAGGGATCGATGTAGATAATAATTTCGAACCAACTTATAAAATAAGTAAGGAAAAGAAAGCAACTGTAAAGGAATTGAAAGCACTTGCTAAAAAAAGTGATGAAGTATATCTTGCAAGTGACCCGGACCGTGAAGGAGAAGCGATCGCTTGGCACTTAGCTGATGAACTTGGTTTAGATCAAGATAAACAAAATCGTATTATTTTTCATGAGATTACAAAACCTGCTGTTATTGAAGCATTTGAAAATCCAAGAAAAATTGATCAAGATTTAGTAAAGTCACAGGAAACAAGACGTATTCTTGACCGTATCATTGGGTTTCGTCTATCAACTTTATTACGTTCAAAAATCAAAAGTAAATCCGCTGGACGTGTACAATCAGTTGCATTGCATTTAATCATTGAACGTGAAAATGAAATTCGTGCCTTTAAACAAGAAGAATATTGGACAATTGATGCACTAGTGAATAAGAAAAATGATTCATTTGTTGCTGAATTGAAAAAATATAAAGGAAAAACTGCAAAAATCGCAAATCAAGAACAAAGTGATGCAATCATAGCTTCTTGTACAGGTGATTATGTTGTGCAATCTATTGATAAGAAAGTAAAGAAGAAAGCTTCTAAGCTGCCATTTACTACTTCATCATTACAACAAGAGGCAAGTACAAAGTTAAATTTTAGTGCAAAGAAGACGATGTCAACTGCACAAAAACTTTATGAAGGTATTGAAATTGGTACGGGTGTTGAGGGTCTTATCTCTTACATGCGTACAGATTCAACGCGTCTAAGTGAAGTGTTTACAAGTAGTGCACTTGCATATATTGAAAGCACATACGGAAAAGAATACGTTGGAAGTGTACGTCAAAAGAAAGATGCAAATTCACAAGATGCCCATGAAGCATGTCGTGTTACTGATGTGAATCGTACACCTGAGTCAATCAAAAGTTACTTAACTGCAGATCAATATAAACTATATAAATTGATTTATGCACGTACACTTGCATCATTAATGGCACCAGCAAAAAGTGATAGCATGGTTGTACAAATCGTAAATAACGATGCACAATTTAATGCAACTGGTTCGGTATTGACTTTTGATGGGTACTTGAAAATATATAAAGACTATGAATCAAGTAAAGATGAAGTCTTACCAGTACTCGAAGAAGGTGAGATCTTAAGTGATGTAAAACTTGAAGGTAAACAACACTTTACTGAACCACCAAAACGTTATAGTGAAGCGCGTTTAATTAAAGAACTCGAAGAACAAGGAATTGGACGCCCTTCTACATATGCGATGATTATTGATACATTGCAAGCACGTGGTTATGCAGACTTACGAAAACCAACGGAAACAACAAAAACGAAAGTATTCTTCCCAACAGAACAAGGGGAGTTAACAGATAAGAAATTACAAGAATTCTTCTCTGATATCATTAATGTGAAATACACAGCAGCGATGGAAAATGAACTTGATGAAATTGCTGAGGGACAAAAGGATTACGTAAAAGAATTACGTAAATTCTATGACCGTTTTGAGCCGTTATTGCAAGAAGCATACGACAAAATGGAAAAAATCGAAGCAGAGAAAACAGGTGAGATGTGTCCTGAATGTGGTCATGAACTTGTAATCCGTAAAGGACGTTATGGAGACTTTGTTGCTTGTAGCAACTATCCAGAATGTAAATATGTAAAACAAGATGAAGAAGATAAAATTGATGAGACCTGTCCAAAATGTGGTGGTCCATTAGTGAAAAAGCGTGGACGTTTTGGTGAATTCTATGCATGTGCAAACTATCCAGAATGTAAATACATCAAAAGTGATCGTCAACCACCAAAAGAAACGGGAGAGATGTGTCCTGAGTGTGGAAAGCCATTAGTTGAACGTAAATCAAGATACGGGAAGATGTTTGTTGGATGCTCAGGATATCCAAAATGCCGTTATATTAAAAAAGAAGAAAAACCAAAAGATGAAGAGGTTGATGCAACTGCTAAATCAGAAGCAGAAAAAGTTGTAGAAACTAAGACAAAAAAGAAAACGACAAAAAAAGCAACAACAAAAAAGGCGACAAAAGCAAAAGAAGATAGTCGTACAGAATCTGAGGAATAATATGAAAGAAGTAATCGTCATCGGTGCAGGTTTGGCCGGAAGTGAAGCAACTTGGCAACTCGTAAAACGAGGAATCAAAGTAAAACTTTACGAAATGCGACCAAAGAAAATGACTGCTGCACACCATACTAGTAATTTTGCCGAACTTGTATGTAGCAATTCATTACGTTCCAATGCACTTGAAAATGCTGTTGGGATTATGAAAGAAGAACTACGTATGTTAGATTCGCTAATCATTAGCAAAGCTGACGAGCACCAAGTACCTGCCGGTAGCGCACTAGCTGTAGACCGAGCAGGTTTTAGTGCTTCTGTCACAAAAGTTATCAAAGAACATCCATTAGTTGAAGTAATTGAAGAAGAACTTACAGAAATTCCTGAAGGTAATGTCATTGTGGCAACAGGACCACTAACAAGTGATGCGCTTTCTGAACATATTAAAGATTTGTTTGATCAAGAGTACTTGCATTTTTATGATGCAGCAGCTCCAATTATTGAAAAGGATAGTATTGACTTTACAAAGGCATACTACAAATCTAGATATGATAAAGGGGAAGCTGATTATATCAACTGTCCAATGAGTGAGGAAGAATTCACAAAGTTTTATCAAGAACTCATTCATGCAGAAGTAGTTGTACCAAAAGATTTTGAAGATGAGAAATACTTTGAAGGATGTATGCCATTTGAAGAAATTGCAAAACGTGGAGAAAAAACTTTACTTTTTGGACCGATGAAACCTGTTGGTTTAGAAAAAGATGAGAACCATAAACCATATGCGGTTGTTCAGTTACGTCAAGATGATGCAGCTGCAACCTTATACAACATTGTAGGATTTCAAACACATTTAAAATGGCCCGAACAAAAACGTATATTACAAATGATTCCAGGTTTAGAAAACTGTGAGATTGTTCGTTATGGCGTTATGCACCGTAATACATTTATGTGTGCACCGAAGTGTTTAAAACAAACGTACCAAAGTCAAATCAGAGATAACTTATTCTTTGCAGGTCAAATGTGTGGAGTCGAAGGATATGTAGAAAGTACAGCAAGTGGAGCGCTCGCTGGAATTAATATGGCACGTCTATTAGAAGAAAAAGAGCCAATTGTTTTACCACCGACGACTGCAATTGGTGCACAAGCATACTATATTACGCACACCAATCCAGCTTACTTTCAGCCAATGAATGCAAACTTTGGGATTATGCAATTGGAAAGTAAAGTGAAAAAACGCGAGCGTAAAGCAGCATATGCTAAGCAAGCGATTGAAGAGATGCAACGTATTGTTGAAACATTATGAATGAATACGTTGAACGTTTCTTAAACTACACCAAGCAAAGAAACTCTGGTAGTGAACATACGTATGAAGCATACAAACGAGATATTGATGATTTCATGCAATTTATGAATCAAGAAAGTCTGAATGGTTTTGAAGAAGTGGATCGCTTAGTTGTGAGTAACTATATTGTAGAGTTGCGAAATCGCACAAGTTTACAAGGACCACTTAAAAACAGCAGTATTGCTAGAAAACTGAGTTCCTTACGTTCGTTTTTTGCTTATTTAAATGAATATATTGGAATATCAAACAATCCATTTCATTATGTAAAGATGCCAAAAATTGATAAAAAGATTCCTGAGTTCTTATTTGAAGATGAACTAGATCAATTACTAGATGCAATGGATATACATGATGAAGTCGGTTTACGTAATCGTGCGATGTTTGAATTAATGTATGCTTGTGGCTTACGGGTCAGTGAAGCAGTAAATCTAAAAATTAGTGATATTGATTTTGCTGATCAAACACTAATTGTCACAGGTAAGGGTGATAAGCAGCGTATGGTTCCATTTTATGATCGAGTTGGAACACTAGTAGATACATATTTAAAAACAACAAGAGAGAGATGGACTCATGAAATGCATGGATATGTGTTTATCAATCAAAAAGGAAAACAACTTACAAGTCGTGGGATTCAATATATACTCAATCAATGTGTATTGCAAAGCGGTTTGAACATGCATGTTCATCCACATATGTTACGTCATAGTTTTGCGACACATTTACTAGATAATGGTGCAGATTTACGAATTGTACAAGAGTTGTTGGGTCATAGTTCACTAAGCACAACCCAGATTTATACACATATTAGTCAAGATAAATTAAAATCAACATATGAAAGCGCATTTCCACGTGCAAGAACGTAAATGCGTTTTTCTTAAACCCTATTGAATAAAGGTTTTGTTTGTGGTACAATACCAAAGCGTGTGAAGACACGACTACACACATCAAGAATTGGTTGATCCGTGCTCTAGCAGGAAGAATCCTAGCGACAATGAGTTATCAACTTTTGAATTGATGGAGGAGTAACGGAAAGAGAGGACTTATTTATGTCAATTGTTTCAATGAGACAACTATTAGAATCAGGTGTACACTTCGGACACCAAACAAGAAGATGGAACCCAAAAATGAAACCATATATTTATGGTTCAAGAAATGGTGTATACATCATTAACTTAGAAGAAACGGAAAAACAAATCGATACTGCTTACGCTGCAATGAAAGCAATCGCTGAAAAAGGTGGAAAAGTATTATTTGTTGGAACAAAAAAACAAGCACAAGGAACTATCGTTGAAGAAGCATTACGTTCAGGAAGTTTCTATGTAAACCAAAGATGGTTAGGTGGATTATTAACTAACTACCGTACAATCCAAAAACGTGTAAAACGTTTAATCGAAATTGAAGAAATGGAATCAACTGGATTAATCGATGTATACACGAAAAAAGAACAAGCACAATTCCGTAAACAAAAAGCTCGTTTAGAAAACTTCTTAGGTGGAATTAAAGAAATGAAAAAACTTCCAGATGCAGTTTTTGTTGTTGATCCAAAAGAAGAACACAACGCAATCGCGGAAGCAAAGAAATTAGGAATTCCTGTATTTGCAATGATCGACACAAACTGTGACCCAGAAGAAGTTGATTACCCAATCGCATCAAATGATGATGCAATGCGTGCAATTAAATTAATCGTCACATTGATGGCTGATGCAATCGTTGAAGCTAAAGGTGGATTATTATCAGTTGCTCACTCATGTGCAAATGATACTGAACCAGATGTAACTATGAAAGACGTTATTATTAACGTTGAAGAACAAATCGCTGAAAACGAACGTCGTCGTCGCGCTAAATACGAAGAACGTCGTGCTCGTTTTGCTAACAAACGTGATGGACGCGATAACCGTGGACCAAGAAAACCATACCAAGGACGTCGTGATGACAACCGTGGAGCTCAAGGTGGAAACAGACCAGCTTACAACAACAATAAGCCAGCTGAAACAACAACAGCTCCAAAAACAGAAGAAAAAAAAGAAGCATAATTACATAACGTAAAGAAAGGAGACTTACTATGACAATTACTGCTGCAATGGTAAAAGAACTTAGAGAAAGAACAGGCGCAGGGATGATGGACTGTAAAAAAGCCCTTCAAGAAACTGACGGTGATATGGATAAAGCAGCTGAATGGCTTCGTGAAAAAGGTATTGCTAAAGCTGCAAAAAAATCAGGAAGAATTGCTGCTGAAGGATTAACTCGTGTTGCAACTGATGGAAACATCGCTGTAATCTTCGAAGTTAACTCAGAAACAGACTTCGTTGCGAAAAACGAACAATTCACTGAATTATTAGATAAAATTCAAGGAATTTTATTATCAAACAAACCAAGCGATATGGACAGTGCATTAGCATTAGTTACTGAAGGTGATACACTTGAAACTACAATCGCTAACGCAACAGCAACAATCGGTGAAAGAATTTCACTTCGTCGTTTTGAAGTAGTTGAAAAAACTGCTGATGACGTATTTGGAGCTTACATGCACATGGGTGGAAAAATTTCTGCTTTAACTGTGCTTAAAGGTGGAAATGATGAAGTTGCTAAAGACATCGCAATGCAAGTTGCATCAATGTCTCCACAATACATTTCTCGTGACCACATGCCACAAGAATTTATTGACAAAGAAAGACAAATTCAAACGGAAATCTTAAACAATGATGAAAGTTTAAAATCAAAACCAGAAAACGTTCTTAAAGGAATCGTTGAAGGTCGTTTATCTAAATCATTACAAGATGTAAGTTTAATTGACCAAATTTACTTCAAAGATCCTAACCAAAAAGTTGCCCAATACTTAAAGAGCAACAACGCTGAAGTTGTAACATTCGTACGTTACGCTGTAGGTGAAGGAATCGAAAAAAGAGAAGAAAATTTCGCTGAAGAAGTAATGAACCAAATCAATAAATAATTTAAAATGAAAGCTACTTCGGTAGCTTTTTGTTTACTACCTACACTATAAAACACAATTTTTATAAATAAGAATTAATTATAAATTTAAAAATAAAAATCTTTACATTACATAAATGTAGTATTAAAATATAATTGTGACAATTAAGAGTTTTATGTGTGTTGTGTTAATATAAGGTTTAATTTGTTTGTAAACGAGGCCGATATAAGTGTGTTTGTATGCATGTTTTTTTGTGCATGTTTGTATAATATCGCTTTGGATACTTAATCCTTTTATAATGCAGCTCATACAAATCTTTGATTTATATGAGTTTTTTCTTATATAAATATTGTTGTTGTGTTTATAAGGAGGAAAGTATGAAAAAAACAAAATTAAGCATAAGGAAAATCACACTAAGCATATTAACGTTTGCATTAGTTCTTGGTGCCATCTTTATGGGAGACTTGCAGTCAGTAAAGGCGGAAACGAACTTGCCAGATGCATATGAATTGAAAAATGCAAAACAGGAAGCAAGTAATGATGAAGTTAAACTGACTAAAACGGTTGAACAAGCAGTAGATGAAAATGGAAAAGAGATTGAAGGACAATATGATATCACTTTTGGTACTACTGGAAAATCAAAGACTATCAAAACAAAAGAAAGACTAAATATCGTATTTTTATTAGATGATAGTAATAGTATGTACAATATTAATTATTGGGGAACAATTACTGGTAAGAAGGATCTTTTGGTAGAATCAGAAAAAATGATCAAAACAATTTCTGATGACTTACTAAAAGAATTTGGTAAAACTAGTTCAAGTGACACGGAACATCCAGGCGTATCATTTAAAGTAATAACTTTTGCAGAAAATGTAAGTTCGAAGGCTTGGCGTCATGATTCACCAGTATATAAAACTGGAAAAAACCCATATGATGATACTACAAATAAAGGAAATGTAGGTAGTGCAACTTTTATACAAAAAGCACTAAGAAAAGCCAATACGGAGTTAGATGATTTAGCAAAAACAGATTCATCAAAAAAAGGAAAAGAAATCATCTTTTTATTAAGTGATGGAGAACCTACGTTTTCCTATAAAGATAACTCATCGAATACTGTAGTTGGTAATGGAAAAGTTACATCAAGTACAAACAATAAAAATACAATTAATCAAGCAACTGCAATTAAAGAAAGCGGTAAGACTATTTTTACAGTTGGTGCGAGTATTGATGTAGATGTTCTAAAACAAATTGCTTCTTACAAAAGTGGAAGCTCAACAGAAAAGTATTACTACACATGTGCAGATGCACAGGCAGTTAAGAATGCATCACAAGCCGTAGCTGAGGCAATGAAAGAAGAGTACTACAATGGTCAAGGAACTATTACTGATACACTTCCTGAATGGATGGAATATGTAACATCAGATGTAACAGATATTCAAGTACAAGATAATGTAATTAAATTTCCATTAAATGTAGATGGTAAAAATACAACGGAAGGAACGATACGAGTAAAAATTAAAGATATTGACAATAATGGTAGTTACTTACAAGATGGTTGGTATAAAACGAACCTTACAGAGAATAATGGAGTAAATTATACATATGGTGATAAAACAATAAACATTACTGGATCAACAGAGTTTTATTGGGAAAATACATATGGATATCAATTTAATTTCTTCAAAATTGATGAAGCTACAAAAGCAAAAGGTGAAGAAATTCTTTCAACGGATTTAAACCAATACAAAACTGGTAAGAATCCACAAGCATTAAATTCTTCAACACCTACAAAAACAATCAATTTGGATAGTACTAATCGTAGTGTAAGTATTGATAATACAACTACAAAGGATTCAATTCCTGCAGAAATTACTGTTGATGGAGTTACTTATGAATTCGTTAGATTTGGAGCAAATACTGCTACATTAACAAATGCAAGAGCAACTAGTGGTAATTATGTAAGTATTGAACCAGTTGGTATTGATGTTATTTATCAAGAGAAAATTGTAGAACAAGATTTTAAAGTAGAATACTATTTAGATGATCAAAGTTCCCCAATGAAAACTCTTTCTTCAAGTGAGATTCTTGGAACAAATTCAAAAGTAGAAGTTGGAAAAACTTATTCGATTGAGAATCTTACATACAACAATGTAAATATTCAAAATGCATTCTTAAATGGAGTGAGTGGATCATCAGATCGTCAATTTTATATGTTGGATACAGCGAAATCACCGATTCTTAGCTTAGAAATAAAAAGAAATGCAGATGATAATGTTTATAAAATCTACTATAAGTCGTTGCCAAATAACGGAATGGCTACAATTCAATTCGTACATTACGAACAAGAAGTTGGGTCAACAGATAAAAATAGTATCGATTCACATCCAGTTGAGGTATATCATGGTTCAGAGTTTGTAGATGCAAGTCATCTAACTCGTGCTTTTGATGACAAAAAACATATTGCAAATCTAACGGATGTTGAAGATTCGAGCGGTGTTTTGAAAAATGGATTCACTGTAGAAGCTGGAAAAACATATACTGTAACTATCACGCACAAATACAAACCAGCAACTGTAAAAGTGAATGCTACCTTTGTTGGTGGGCCTAGAAACCAAACTGAAGTGTTAATGGATTCTGCTACTGGATATGTTTCTTACTTATCACTAACAGACACAACTGATGGTGGAGAGTTAGATAAGAAGTTTACAGATGAAGGATATGTATTACAATCAACTTCTTCAACAACAGTAACACCTACAACAGATGTTCCAGATCAAGTAATCAACCGTGTTTATGTATACAAGAAAACAGCATATCGAGTTGAGTACTATTTTGAAAATGAAGCAGGAGATTTTGTTGTTAACAATGATTGGACAACAGTTTTCCCAATTACGGAACATGGAACTGATGTCTTCTACTCAATTAGTGATGCGCAACAAAAACTTGTTGATAATAACTTAGATTCAATTTATGAATTAGCTTCAGATCAACCAAGTAAACAATACGTGTTAAAAGTTACTGAGGATGTGCAAACGAATGTAATTAAAGTGAAATATGCATTATCAGAAGTTGAAGCTGAAACAACAAGTTATACAGTTCACTTCTGGGAAGATGTTATTGGTTCAAGTACAGATGCAGATAACTATATTGGAAGTTATACTTCTGAATCATTGTATGTTGATGGAGATGTAATTCAATTAAGCGATATTGATGTAAAATACTTCTTAAGTAAAGATGCAACATATATGTATCAAGCAGCTGATAAACAATCACTAACAATTAGTATTGAAAAAACAGATGATAACGTATTTAACGTAGTATATGTTAAACGTGCACCTTCAGTTGCGCCAGAAGAACCAAAACAAGACAATAAAAAAGAAGAAGTAAAAGTTCTTCCATCAATTGCGACAGGTGATACTACAAATGCATTGGCATACTTATCACTACTTCTATTAGCAACTGGTGTCTTTGTAATTACAAAGAGAACTAGAAAAGTAAAATAACATATAGTTTTAGTAAAATACGAGAAACAGAAGGGAAGTAAGCAACTTCCCTTTTTATGTGTATCGATTGACTAATTTATAAATATAAAAACAAGCCGAGTTAAGGCTTGTTAGTTATTTACATTATGTTTGTTAATGGTTTGAGCAGTTTCCACTACATTGGTGGTCATGATCATGATGATGATCATGGTCGTGGTGATCACAAGTTGCATCACTTGAAAGTTGCACATTACCAGCTATGTAGTTAGCAATTGCTTGTTCACAACTACCGCTAAATCCAGTGTATACAGTAATTCCAGCAGCTTCATTAGCATCTTTAGCTCCATTACCCATACCTCCACATAAAAGTGTAGTCACATCATATTCTAAAAGAACATTAACAAGTTCGTGATGTCCTGCACTACCTGCAGAAATGATGCGTTGGTTTGTGATTTCATTATCTACTACTGTGTAGATTTTAAACTCTTTTGTTTTTCCAAAATGTTGGAAAACTTGTCCTTTATCATAAGGGATAGCAACAACTTCGTTTATTGTTTTGGCTGTATCTTCTGTATTTGTAGTATGTAAACTTTCTACGGTTTTTAGCATTTCTACAATTGGTTGAATTTGTGGAATATCAAGATCTTCAATTAATCCTTTATCTACTTGTTGAGCAATACTTGGATCCATTGGTAAACGAGCAATACAATCAACATTAAAGCGCTCTGCAATCTCATCAAGGTGACTATCACCAAAAATGTGATGCTCTTTATTGCATGAATCACAAATAAAGTAACTCATATTCTCTACGATACCCAGTACAGGAATTTGCATCATATTTGCCATGTTTACAGCTTTTTCTACAATCATCGAAACAAGTTCTTGCGGACTGGTTACAATAATGATTCCATCTACTGGTAAAGATTGGAATACAGTAAGTGGAACATCTCCAGTTCCTGGAGGCATATCTACAAACATGTAATCTACATCACCCCATTGCACTTCTTGCCAAAATTGTTTGATCATTCCAGCGATAACAGGGCCTCTCCATACAACGGGATCACTTTCGTTTTGCAGCAACATATTCGTAGAGAATAGTTTTACTCCAGTACTTGATGTTGCAGGAAACATCCCGCTATCATTTCCATATGCTTTATCTTTGATTCCAAATGCTTTAGGAATGGATGGACCCGTAATATCACCATCAAGTATTGCACTAAGATATCCTTGCTTTTGCATGTTTGCGGCAAGTAGGGAAGTAACAAGTGATTTTCCTACACCACCTTTTCCACTAACAATCCCAATGACTTTTTTGATGTTTGAATTTTTGTTTGGTTCTTCTAAAAAACTTTGTGGTTGTGTTCTATCGTTGCAGTTTTCACTGCATGAACCACAATCGTTATTACAATTACTCATGATGAGTTCCTCCTTTTTTACAACAATGACGACGTTTGTGTACTTTTGGGCATGGTTCTTGATGGTCAACAATACGTAATGCAGTTGATTCAACCAGGCAAATCGCAATGGTTTTTCTTGCACGTTGATACATCGCTTGAACAGACGCTCGAGATAGTCCCATTTGCAGTGCACATGCTTCTTGGTTTAATCCCTCATAGTCAATTAGTCGAATAACTTCATATTCATCTAAAGGTAATAATGTGACATGCTCGTGTTGAAGATCTGGTTTAAAATCCATACAACGAGGCTTATTACAAATGTTTCGTCTCTTTTTTGGTCTGGGCATACAAATCTCCTCATTATTGTTTTTTTTACAAAGAAAAGTATATGCTCATTTCTGGCATATGTCAAAAACTATTTGCAAATCATGAAGTGTATGTGAATAGATAAAAACATGAAGTAGCAATTCTTTTTTTACACGAATTTAGGAAAGTGAGCTACTTGATACGAATGGATTATTTTCGGTAGTTATTTGTTTTTTCCTGTGGAAGTGGTCTAGTAAATCATGTATAATGAATGAGAGTCTACGGAGACTGTATATAAAGGAAGGTATTATAGATGTATAATCGAGTTCTATTAAAACTAAGTGGAGAAGCATTATCTGGTAATGGAAATGCTTTTGACCCAAACATCCTTGCACAACTTGCTGAAGAATTGAAGGAAGTTCACGAACAAGGTGTTGATTTAGCAATCGTTGTAGGTGGAGGTAACTTCATTCGTGGTAAACTTGTTGAACAATTAGGTATTGATCGTGTACAAGGTGACTACATGGGAATGCTAGGGACTGTTATAAATGCACTTGCTGTGCAAAATGCTTTGGAACAAATTGGAGTACCAACACGTGTTCAAACTGCAATTGAGATGCAAAAAATTGCAGAACCATTTATTGTAAGAAGAGCCATTCGTCACTTAGAAAAAGGACGTATTGTCATCTTTGGAGCTGGAACAGGTTCACCATACTTCTCAACAGATACAACTGCAGCCTTACGTGCAAGTGAAATTAAAGCAGATGTAATCTTGATGGCAAAAAATGGTGTAGATGGTGTATACGATAGCGACCCAAAAAAGAATCCAGATGCTAGAAAATATGATCACTTATCATACATGGATTTATTAAATCAAGGATTGCAAGTTATGGATACAACTGCAACAAGTATGTGTATGGATAACGATATTGACTTAATCGTATTTAATATGAACGAAAGAGGAAATATATTAAAAGCAATTAAAGGAAATACAATTGGAACTGTAATTAGTAAAGGAGATAAATAAAATGCAAGCAATTTTAGATAATGCAAAAGAAAAAATGGAACGTGCAATGGATGCACTTCACAACAATTTAGTAGAAATTCGTACAGGTAGAGCAAACCCTGCGATGTTGGATCGTGTAGAAGTAGATTACTATGGATCACCAACACCAGTAAACCAAATGGCAAGTATTCAAGTAGTTGAAGGTCGTCAATTATTAATTAAACCATACGACAAAAGTTTAGTTAAAGATATGCTTCAAGCAATTAATGCATGTGATCTTGGATATCCAGTACAAAATGATGGAGATGTATTACGTATTAACATTCCACCATTAACTGAAGATACTCGTAAAGCTTTAGGAAAAGATGCTGCAAAAGTTGGAGAAGAAAGCAAAATTGTAATCCGTAACATTCGTCGTGATGCGAACGATGCTGCAAAAAAAGCTTCTGAACTTACAGAAGATATGAAAAAAGATGCACAAGATCGTATTCAAAAACTTACGGATGAATACGTGAAAAAAATTGATGAAACTGTCAAAACAAAAGTCGATGAAATTATGTCAATTTAATTAACCCACGTAAGTGGGTTTTACTTTATGGAGGCTAACTATGGTAAAACACGTAGCAATGATCATGGATGGAAATGGTCGATGGGCAAAAGCAAAAGGTTTTGAGCGAACAAAAGGACATAAAGCTGGTGCTGAAACGATTCGTACCATAGCTTTAGAAGCAAATCGTTTAGGTATTGAGGTACTTACGTTATATGCGTTTAGTACAGAGAACTGGAAACGTCCACCAAAAGAAGTAGAATATTTATGTAAACTACCGAAAATGTTTTTTAATAAATATATTAGAGAGTTGAATGAAAAGAATATTAAGGTTATGCATATTGGAGAACTGGAACGATTTCCTAGTGATACAGTAAAAGTAATCTTAGAAGCTGAAAAGCAAACAAAAGATAATACGGGACTGAAGTTGGTCATTGCGATTAACTATGGTTCACGTCGTGAAATTACACTTGCTGCACAAGCGTATGCAAAAGATGTTATAGATGGAAAACAACCATTAGATATTGATGAAGATACATTTGGCTCTTACATGATGACAAATGGACTTCCTGAAATTGATTTACTTGTGCGCACAAGTGGAGAAAAACGTTTATCTAATTTCTTGATGTGGCAACTTGCGTATGCAGAATTTGTTTTTGTTGATTACGCTTGGCCTGAATTAGATGAGGCACGTTTTGCAAATATCATTGAAGAATTCAATCAACGCAATCGTCGTTTTGGAGGTGTGTAAGAATGGTAAAACGTATCATTACCGCACTAGTGATTATCGCTTGTGTCATCCCGCCGTTACTATATGGTGGAATATTACTTAAGATATTAGTTGGATTGATTGTTTTGGTATCAAGTTTTGAACTTGTATCATTACTACCAAACCGTAAATCCTTAAGTACAGCACTACTAACTATTCTATTTTTATTGAATGGATGTTTGGTTATCATTCCAGAAAAATACTCATTCTTTGTTTTTGCTGTGCTAATTTTTGCATTACTATCAACACCGTTATTTCGCAAACGTGTTCTTACTGAAGATGTCTTTTTCTTGATTGCCATTTCGACAATTACATTTATTCTAGGAAAAGTATTCTTCTATATTTATAGTGCAAGTCACTTATACATTTGGTATATTTTACTAGCGACCTATGGTTGTGATACAGGTGCTTACTTTATTGGAAGTATCTTTGGAAAAACCAAACTGTTACCAGAGATTTCACCAAAGAAAACAGTGGAAGGTGCTGTTGGTGGTTGGGCAACAGGGGCATTACTATCTGCCTTATTTGCGATTTTTGTGATTAAGGATATGCCACTGATTTTATTAATTATTGGATCTTTATGGTTGCCAATAGTTAGTCAACTTGGTGATTTATCATTTTCGAATATTAAACGTGACTACAATATTAAAGATTTTTCAAATATCTTTCCAGGACATGGTGGATTTTTGGACCGTATCGATTCATTAATCTTTACATTAGTGGCATTTGCAGTAGTAATGGTGATTGTATTATGAAAAAAATCATCTTACTTGGGGCAAGTGGATCCATTGGTATGCAAACCATTGATGTAGTACTTGGACATCCTGAAGAATATGAAATTGTCGCGATGTCTATTGGACGCAATATGAATGCATTAAAAAAGATTATTCAACTGTATCCAAAATGTCAAAACTATAGTGTTCTTCAACAAGAAGATGCAAAAATGATGCAAGAAATTTATCCGGAACTATCATTTACTTGTGAAGATGAAGGACTACTATCTTTACTTGATATACAAGCAGATGTGGTCGTAAATGCCCTTGTTGGATTTGCTGGTTTAAAACCAAGTTTAAAGACGATTGAAAAAGGCATGGTTTTAGCACTAGCCAATAAAGAAAGTCTAGTAACTGGTGGGCCACTAGTTAAAGCAGCACTAAAAAAATACAATGGAACAATGTTGCCAATTGATAGTGAACACTCTGCAATTTTTCAATGTTTACAAGGCAATAAGCGTAGCGAAATTAAGCGCTTGATTGTAAGTGCTAGTGGTGGAAGTTTTCGTGATAAAACACGCGAGGAACTCGTTTGTGTAACTGTCAAAGATGCTTTGAATCATCCAAATTGGTCGATGGGAAAACGTATTACAATTGATAGTGCAACAATGATGAATAAGGGGTTTGAAGTGATTGAAGCATATTACCTGTTCGATGTTGATTTTGATCAAATTGATGTCATTATCAATAAGGAAAGTATTGTACACTCACTTGTTGAGTATGTAGATCACTCCGTGATTGCACAACTAGGAACAGCGGATATGCGAATTCCAATTCAATATGCACTTAGTTATCCAGATCGTTTATCTTTAAAACAAAGCGAACCGCTTGATTTAGTGAAAGTAGGAATGTTACACTTTCAAGCGATGGATTTTCATCGCTTCCCATTACTTGAACTAGCCTATAAAGCAGGACGACGTGGTGGAAATAGTGGCGCAATCCTAAATGCTGCAGATGAAGTTGCAGTACAGTTATTTTTAGAAGAAAAAATCTCATTCTTACAAATTGAAGAATGTATTACAAAAGCCTATGAACAAATACAGTTTATTGAAAATCCTACATATGAGGATTTACTAGCGACTGATTTACAAACACGTGCTTTTGTAAGTGAACTTGGAGGGAATTAAATGGATACGATTATAGCCATTTTAAGTTTTGTAATTTTATTAAGTGTGATTGTTTTTGTTCACGAATTAGGACATTTTCTTACAGCCAAAGCGTTTGGTGTATACTGTGGGGAATTCTCGATTGGGATGGGACCTGTTCTGTTTAAAAAACAAGTAGGGGAAACACAATATTCCATTCGTGCTCTACCAATTGGTGGGTTTGTGTCAATGGCTGGAGAAGCTGACGATACAAAAGCGGATGAAAACGTTCCATTTGAAAGAACGATTAATGGGATAAAAACCTACCAACAAGTAATTGTTATGCTAGCTGGAATTATTATGAATGTAATTTTAGCTTGGGTCGTATTTGTTGGTATTAATATGGCAGTCGGACAACGTGTAGAAGCACAACCTGCCATTATCAACGAAGTTGTCAGCGATAGTATTGCTAGTCAAGCTGGCTTTGAAGTTGGTGATAAAGTCACAAGAATTGAAGATACAGAAAACAATGTCTATGATATTACAACTGCCAGTGAAATGGTGAGTGTTGTAAATACATTTGAAGGTGAATTAACGTTTACAGTAGAACGCGATGGAAAAACGTTGCAATTGTCAGCTACACCAATTCTTGATACAGAAAGTGATTCCAAACGCATTGGTGTTGCTTTTGCGCCTGGAAAGGTAATTAAAATTTCACCAATGGATGCAATTGGTTATGGTACACAAGATCTAAAAGAAGCAAGTACAGCTGTATTTGATGGGCTTGCAAACTTATTGCATGGAAAAAACCTTACGCAATTAAGCGGACCTGTAGGTATCTTTAAAATTAGTGCACAAGCGGCACAATCAGGAATCCTAGTATTCTTACGTTTACTTGCTTTATTCTCAGTAAATATCGGGATTATGAATGCACTACCAATTCCTGCACTTGATGGAGGACGTGTAATTATAGTTCTTGCAGAACGACTATTTGGTCGTAAGTTAAATGAGAAGGTAATGAACGGTTTAATCCTTGGAGGATTTGCAGTTTTAGTTGGATTGATGTTGTTTGCAACATACAATGATATCTTACGAATGTTCTAGGAGTGTGTAACCACATTCCTTTTTTTACTGAATTGAGTCATAGGGCTACAAATAAAGGTAAAATAGGAGTACAATAGTAGAGTTAGAGGCGGTGAATTTAATGATTAATGAAAGAATTCGCGCATTGCGTGAAAAAATGAAGGAACATAATATCGATTATTATTACATTCCTACCAATGATTACCACAACAGTGAATATGTAGGTGCACATTTTCAAGAACGCTACTACATGAGTGGTTTTAGTGGGTCTATGGGGACGATGATCGTCGGTAAAGAAAAAAGTTATTTATGGGCAGATGGACGTTACTACGTGCAAGCTGAACAAGAAATTAAAGGAAGTGAAATTATCTTCAAACGCTTAGGTAGTGATGGCGTGGAAACACCCTTACAATTTTTAAGTATGAACACACCTGAAAAGGGAGTTATCGGTTTTGATGGAAAAACTGCGGCTGCCTTTGAAGGGTTAATGATGGAACGCATTGTTAACAACAAGGGGGGTAGTTTAGTTAGTGGATATGATTTAGTTGGTCAAATTTGGCAAGATCGTCCTGCACTTCCAACAGCAAAAGCATTTATCTTGAATGAAAGCTATAGTGGTGAAAGTACACAAAGTAAGTTAGAAAGAATTCGTAAGGTGATGAAACAACATGAAGCAAATGTACATGTTGTCAATTCATTAGATGATATTGCATGGATTTTAAATATTCGTGGAGCTGATATTCCAGCAACACCAGTTGTTTTAAGTTACTTAATGATTGAACAGGCAGAATGTCGCTATTATGTTGATGAAGCTAAATTGAGTGATGAATTGAAAGCATACTTTATTAAAAACAATATTACTGTGCATCCGTATGATGCAATTTACGAAGATGTAACATATGTAAAACAAACAGTTTTGATGGATCCAGAAATTATGAATTATGCATTATATAATGCGATTAAGAAAAGTACGACAACAGTTGAAATGGCAAATCCATCGATTTTGATGAAAGCCTTAAAAAATGAAACAGAAATAGAAAATTTACGAATTGCACACATTAAAGATGGTGTTGCAATGACCAAATTCATGTATTGGTTAAAAACAAATATTGGAAAAATCGAGATGGATGAAGTTTCTGTTGCAGATACGTTACTAACTTTTAGAGAGCAACAAGAACAGTTTATCGAAGTTAGTTTTGATACTATATCAGCATATAATGCAAATGCTGCGATGATGCACTATCACGCACAAAAAGAGACATGTGCTACATTGCAACCTGAAGGGTTATTGCTCGTTGATTCTGGTGGTCAATATATGAATGGGACAACAGATATTACACGTACATTTGCATTAGGTGAAGTACATCCTGTTTGGAAAACACACTTTACACAAACACTAATGGGAATGGCACAACTTGCACGCCAAAAATTCTTAAGTGGATGTACAGGAATCAACTTAGATATTCTTGCACGTCAATACTTGTGGAACAGCAATATTGATTATCGTTCTGGAACTGGACATGGAGTAGGGTTTTTATTAGGTGTCCATGAAGGTCCACATGGAATCCGTTGGCGTAAAGCGATGAACCGTAAGGAAGATACACCGTTGATGGAAGGTATGGTTGTCACTGATGAACCTGGTGTATATGAAGAAGGAAGTCATGGAATTCGTATTGAAAATGAATTGATTGTGAAAAGGGATATTGTAAATGAATATGGACAATTTTTAGCATTTGAAACTATTACATTTGTACCGATTGATTTAGATGCCATTGATTTTGAAACACTTGATGAAGCAACACGAATTTGGTTAAATGAATACCATAAAGAAGTTTATGCAAAAATTCATCTATATCTAAATGATGAAGAAGTTGCATGGCTAAAAGAATATACAAAAGAAATATAGGAGATATTTATGTACAAGAAAAATGCATGGGAAAAATATGATGGAAATTTCAAAGAGATTTTTGATTTCAATGATGGATATAAAACATTCATCTCAAACAATAAGACAGAACGTCTTTGTGTAGCAGATGCTGTTGCAATGGCAAAAGCTGCAGGATACCAAGATTTAGAGACTTTAATTGCAAAACAAACACCATTGAAAGCGGGTGATAAAGTTTTTGCAACAAATAAAGATAAAAATATTTATTTATTTGTTATGGGTGAAAAACCACTAGATGCTGGAATGCGTATATTAGGAGCGCATATTGATTCACCACGTTTAGACTTAAAACAAAATCCATTATATGAAGCAAATGACTTTGCTTTACTTGATACACACTACTACGGTGGTGTAAAAAAATACCAATGGGTTACATTACCACTAGCAATTCACGGTGTTGTAATGAAAAAAGATGGAACACGCATTGATGTAAGTATCGGTGATGATGATAATGATCCAGTTGTTGGTATTGGTGATTTGCTTATCCACCTAGCTGGTGAGCAACTACAAAAACAAGCAAGCGTTGTAATTGAAGGTGAAAACTTAGATGTTACAGTGGGAAGTATTCCTGTAAAAGGGGAAGAAAAAGATGCTGTAAAGAAAAACATTTTAGCATTACTTAACGAAAAATATGGAATGGAAGAAGAAGACTTCATCTCAGCTGAACTTGAAGTAGTTCCTGCAGGTAAAGCAAGAGACTATGGCCTTGATCGTTCTATGGTGATGGGATATGGACATGATGACCGTGTATGTGCATATACTTCTTTAAAAGCGATTTTAGATAGTGAAGTTAACACGTATACTGCTTGTTGTACACTTGTTGATAAAGAAGAGGTAGGTAGTATTGGAGCAACAGGAGCACAATCAAAATTCTTTGAAAATATCGTTGCTGAAATGTGTGCGCTTCAAGGAATTGACACAAACTTAGGTATGCGTCGTGCATTCACAAATTCAAAAATGTTATCTAGTGATGTAAGTGCCGGTTTTGATCCATTGTTTGCTTCTGTAAATGAACCAAAAAACTCTGCATACCTTGGAAACGGTGTGGTATTCAACAAATACACAGGAGCACGCGGGAAAAGTGGATGTAATGATGCAAGTGCAGAATATATTGCAGAATTACGTCAAGCGATGGATGCAAATGATATAAACTTCCAAACAGCTGAACTTGGAAAAGTCGACCAAGGTGGTGGGGGAACAATCGCCTACATTCTTGGAAACTACAACATGGAAGTAATTGACTGTGGAGTCCCTGTATTAAATATGCATGCGCCTTGGGAAGTTGTTTCTAAAGTTGATGTATATGAAGCATATAAAGCATACAAAGTTTTCTTAAAAAATCTATAAGATAGAAAAACGCACAAGTCAGTAATGATATGACCTGTGCGTTATTTTTTTTGTTTTACATATAAAAGACGATAGCGATGATATGTGCAATCGATGCAAGTCCAATAAATACATGCCATATAGCATGTGCATATGCATATTTTCTTGAATAGAAGTATGCACCAACAGAGTACAGAACGCCGCCAATCACAATCCATAATAGGAATGTTGTATTTGCTGCTTCCAAAAGAACGGGAAGAAATAAAATCACACTCCAACCCATCACTAAATAAATAGCTAAGGATAAACGAGGTAAACTTTTAGGGGAAAGACTTTTATATAAGATTCCAATAAGGACCATCGTCCATTGAATGATGAGAATTAATATTCCTTGCCAACCTTGAATAACACATAAGGCTACTGGTGTATAACTTCCAGCAATTGCTAGATAAATGCAAATATGATCCAATACACGAAATACCACTTTATGTGGACTATTAAATGCCATCGTATGATATAAGGTGGAAGATAGAAACATCAAGAACAAACATATCATAAATACACTAACACCAACTGCGCGTGTTAAACCACCTAGTTGATAAGAATGAATTGCCCCAAATGGGATAAAACAAAGCATCAAAAATGCCATGATACCGTGTGAAGTTGCATTGAATACTTCTTCACCAAAACTAAGTTTTAGCATATCTTTTAATCCGTTTTTTGCCATAGTGGATAACCTCCTTCGTATAGTTTTTTATTGTAAGGTGTTTTAATTAAAAGGTCAATGATTTTTCTTTGATATTCAAAGTAAATGTGAAAAATGTATGTAATTGAGCAGAAAATCAAGTGAAGAAATTCACAAAATAAAGAAGATGTAATAAATCATAAAATAACCAATAGAATTCACGAAAAAAAGCCGTTTTTTATCTCCGGATATACTATGGGTTATGCTATAATAATAAACAGTGAAGTGGGAGGATTTCTATGTTTCTTAAAAGAATTGAGTTACAAGGCTTTAAGTCATTTGCAGATAAAACCATCATTGACTTTGAAGATGAAGTAACCGGAATCGTAGGTCCTAACGGTTGTGGTAAGAGTAATGTAAATGATGCCATACGTTGGGTACTTGGGGAACAAAGTGCCAAATCATTAAGAGGGCAGAGCATGAGCGATGTCATTTTTAGTGGTTCTGAAGGTAGAAAAGCTGTAAATATGGCGGAAGTAACCTTGGTATTTGACAACAGTAAAAAGCATTTTGATATTGAATTTGATGAAGTAAGCATCACACGTCGTTTATTTAGAAATAGTGGTGAAGCTGAATATATGATAAACAACACACCATGTCGTTTAAAAGATGTAACAAACATGGTTATGGATAGCGGACTTGGGCGCGATTCATTATCGGTAATTTCACAAGGTAACATTCATGAAATTGTGGATGTAAAACCAGAAGAAAGAAGACCGTTATTTGAAGAAGCAGCAGGAGTTGCTAAATACAAGAAACGTAAACACGAAAGTTTAAATAAACTAAATCGCACGCAAGAAAACTTATTACGTGTAGAAGATATTGTTGGTGAACTAGAAACGCGTGTAAATCCATTAAAACGTCAAGCAAAAAAAGCAGAACGTTATTTGCAAATGAAACAAGAACTCGAAACTATCGAGGTTAGTGTTATTGTGGACGAAGTACAACAATATACAAAGAAAATTGAGGATTTAAAAAATAAAGCTTTTGATTATGAAAGTCAAAAGGCGATTGCAGAAACAACAATTCAAGTAGAAGATCAAAAAAATCAAAGTGATCGTGAAGAAATTTCAAGTTTAGATAGAGAAACACATAAACTACAATCAGAATTCGTGGAAGTAGTTAACGAGATTTCAGCACTGGATTCAAGAAAAACAGAATTGGATGAAAAACGTAAATATGCACTTGATTCACAAGATGCAAAAGCACGTGCTATCGAATTGAAAAGTATGCTTGAAGAAGCAAAATATGAATACGAAGATAGAGATCAACGGGTTTCTTCCTTACAAACAGATATTGAACTTGCAAGTAAGAACTACGATCAAGTCGAATCAAATTTCTCTAAATTAGCTGAGGAAAATAGTCATCTAACACAGATGATTAACCGACTTTCAAATCGTAAAGATGTATTGACCAACTTATTGAAATCTCCATTTAACCACCAACAAGGGGTAAAAACGATCATCGATCAAAAAGATAGTTTCTATGGAATTCATGGAGTTGTATCACAATTGTTGCAGCCACAAGAAGGCTATGAAGAAGCTGTATCCAGTGCTCTAGGTGGTGCATTATTCCATATTGTGAGTGAAGATGAAGACAGTGCTCGTAATGCGATTTCCTTTTTGAAGAAAAATCGTAGTGGACGTGCTACGTTCTTACCTACAAGCGTATTAAAACCTCGTGGGGTAAACACAGATGATTTAATTGTTGCGGATCATGCAACTGGATATTTAGGTGTTGCAAGTGATTTAGTTGCATATGATGATAAGTTTGAAATCTTAGCATCTTCATTATTAGGAAATGTACTTGTCACTGAGAAGTTGGTTCAAGCAAATGAACTTGCTCGTTTATTAAAATTCCGTTACAAAATTGTGACGATGGATGGAGAAGTTGTGCATAAAGGTGGTTCGATGACTGGTGGTAAGGTAAAAAATGATTACTCACCATTAACCATCAAAAAAGAGCTAAGTACTGTAGAACAGCAACTACAAGAACATAGTGATAAAAGTGCGGATGTGAAAGTAAAACTTAATGAACTACAGCATCACTTAGAATCATTAAAAGATAAAAAAGTGGAATTACAGATGTCACTAGCAAGATTGCAACCTGTTCTTGATGTAAAGAAAAGTAAATATGAAAAGTTACTTGATGAATTCAAAGAACTTGATGTTGAATTTGATGATGTGGAATTAGATAGTACAAATGACAATGACATTGTTGTACAAATGTCAAAAGCACACTCGAAGAAAGATGAAATTGAAGCGAGTTTAAATAACAAGCGTGAACGTCGTTACACATTAGGTAAAAATGTTGAGAAACGTGATGCGCGAATTCGCGACATTCGTCGTGACTTATCTGTGCTTGAAAAAGTTAACCATGAAGCTGAAATGGATATGGTAAAAACGGAAACGCATTTGGAAAATGTATTACAACGTTTATCAAGTATTTACCAAATGACATATGAGCATGCAGTTACAATTAAACAAGACCAAGAAGACTTAAACAAAGCAAGAGAAGATGTATTACGTTTACGTCAAGAAATTGCAAAACTTGGAAATGTAAACTTAGATGCACCTGCTGAATATGAAGAAGTACGGGAACGTTATGAACTTCTTGTCTCACAAAAAGAAGAACTAGAACTTGCAAAAGCAAAAATTCTAGAAGCAATTGATGAGATGGATGAAGTTATGAGTAAACAATTCATGGAAATGTTTGAAAAAATCAATTCGGAATTACATGAAACATTTAGAGCAATGTTTGGTGGTGGAAAAGCAAGATTGTATTTAACTGACCCAGATAATGTTCTAGAAAGTGGAATTGAAATTGAAGTACAACCTCCAGGAAAGAAAGTTGACAACATGCGAGCACTTTCAGGGGGAGAAAAAGCATTACTTGCCATGTCTGTATTATTTGCGATTCTACGTGCAAGAACGATACCATTATGTATCTTTGATGAGGTAGAAGCGGCACTTGACCAAGCAAATGTAGAGCGATTTGCACGATATGTTTCAAATTATCGTGGTGATTCACAATTTATTATTGTTACACACCGTCCTGGAACGATGGCACAATGTGATCAATTGTATGGAGTAACCATGCAAAAAGATGGAGTAAGTAAATTCTTGAAAGTTCGCTTAAAAGATGCGATGGGATATGTTCAAGAAGATAGTATGAACCAAGAAGGAGTTGTTGCTTAATGGGATTTTTAGATAAACTGAGAAAGAAATTCACAAATGAACAACCAGATGTAGAAGACATTGAAACAGATGAAACTGAACCTGTTGAAGATACAACTACAGCTGATAAAGAAGTAATTGAACAAGAAGTTGTTCAAACACAAAGTGAAGAACAACAAGAGTCAGTTGTTCCTGAAATTGTTCAAAGTGATCGCAGTGATGCCAATCGTTATCTTAGTGGGTTAAGTAAAACAAAGGTATCCTTTACACAAAAACTTAAAAACTTAGCAAGAGGATTTAAAGGTGTAGATAGTGATTTCTTAGAAGAGTTGATGATTGTACTACTTGAAGCAGATTTAGGTATTGATACTGCTGAAAAACTGATTAAACAAGTAGAAAAACGCTCTGATAAAGAAAAAGCAACGACAATGAAAGAAGTGAATGATATATTGTTTGAAGAAATGCAAACCTTATACAATTCATTTGAAGATGCACCATTTATTGAAAATGCTGATGGTCCAACTGTAATTTTGATGGTTGGAGTAAATGGAAGTGGAAAAACCACAACAACAGCTAAACTGGCAAATATGTTTAAAGAAGATGGTAAATCAGTTATGGTAACAGCAGCTGATACCTTCCGTGCTGGTGCTGTTGACCAGTTAAAACGTTGGGCTGACCGTATTGGTGTGGATTGTGTAGAAGGTAGAGCACAAGCAGATCCAGCAAGTGTTATCGTTGATGGAGCGCGTTTTGCCAAAGAACACAACAATGATATTATGATTGCAGATACAGCAGGTCGACTTCAAAATAAAGTAAACTTGATGAATGAATTGAAGAAAATCCATAAGGTGATTGATAAAGAAATTCCAGGACAACCAGCAGCAGTTTGGTTAGTTATTGATGCAACAACTGGTCAAAATGGAATTAGCCAAGCAAAAGAGTTTATGGGAGCAACCAATGTAACCGGAGTTATTCTAACAAAGTTAGATGGAAGTGCGAAAGGTGGTATTGTACTTGCAATACGTAACATGCTTGGACTACCAGTGAAATATGTTGGACTTGGAGAGGGTGTAGATGATCTTCGCCCATTTGATATCGATACATTCTTATACGGTATTATGGGAGATATTGATGCGTAAGTCATTTGATGACATAAATACCTATTTGGATTTTTATGAAGATTTATTAACAGATAAACAAAGAGAGATTATGAATGAGTATTATCGTGAGGATTATTCACTAGCTGAGATTGCTGAAAATCGGGGGATTTCTCGTAGTGCAGTAAGCGATAATATCAAACGGGTTACGAAGATTCTTGAGGATTATGAAAAGAAACTTCATTTATTAAAGAAATTCCAGGTTCGCCAAACCTTATACGAAAAGTTGGCTGACGAGCATGCGAATATAAAAGAAATACAAAAGAAATTGAAAGAAAGTGAGATTGAGAATTATGAGTAAGATTATTGCAGTAAACGCAGGGAGTTCTTCATTAAAATTTCAACTTTATGAAATGCCAAGTGAAGAAGTACTAACAAGCGGAATTGTAGAACGTATCGGATTTGATGATGCGATTTTTACAATCAAAGTAAACGGAGAAAAAGTAAATACAGTACAACCAGTTAAGGATCACACGGTTGCAGTAAACTTATTGTTAGCGGCTTTGATTGACCACAAAATCATTGGAAGTTTTGAAGAAATCGTAGCAGCAGGACACCGTGTAGTACATGGTGGGGAATACTTTGACAAATCTGTGTTAGTTGATGACAGTGTTGTTGAAAAAGTAGATCAATTATCAGAATTAGCACCACTACATAATCCTGGAGCACTTGTTGGATACCGTGCATTTGCGAAAAGTTTAGATCACGCAAAACACGTGTTTGTATTTGATACAGCATTCCACCAAACAATGAGTCCAGACCACTTTATTTATGCGCTTCCTTACGAATGGTACACAGACTATAAAGTACGTAAATATGGAATGCACGGAACAAGTCACTTATATGTAAGTCAACGTTGTATTGAATTGCTTGAAAAACCAGCAGAAGATACAAAAATCATTACATTACACTTGGGTGGTGGATGTTCAATCACTGCAGTTGATGGTGGTAAATCAGTAAATACATCTATGGGATTTACACCACTTGCAGGAGTTATGATGGGAACTCGTTGTGGAGATATTGACCCAGCAATTCCTTTATACATGCAAGAAAAACTTGGTGTAAGTGCTGGTGAAATGGATACAATCTTAAATAAAAAATCAGGAATGTTAGGAGTTTCAGGAATTTCTAGTGATTCACGTGATATTGAAGCAGCAGTTGCTAAAGGTGATGAAAGAGCCATCATTACGGAAAAAATCTTCACAAACCGTATTGTGGAAACCGTAGGTTCATACTACATGCAAATGGGTGGATGTGATGCAATTGTCTTTACAGCTGGAGTTGGAGAAAACTCAAAAGACACACGCCAAGCAATCATGAATGCACTTGAACCAACATTAGGAACAATTTGTGATGATGCAGCAAATGATGTTCGTGCGAAAGAAACATTATTAACTACTGCAGATGCAAAAACAAAAGTGTACTTAATTCCAACAAATGAAGAAGTTGTAATTGCTCGTGATACTTACGAATTAACTGAAAAATAATGTTAGATATATTAAACGAAGTTAAAGATTTTGAAATCATCACGATTTATCGCCATACAGGTGCTGATGCAGATGCACTAGGTAGCCAGTTTGGGATGAAGTATTTCTTAGAATCCAATTGCCCAGATAAAAAGATTTATGCTTTAGGTGATGATGTAGGAAGTGCAGCAGATATGTTTCCAGCACGCGATCAATTAGATGATGCATCTATTGCAAAGTCTTGTGCAATCATCCTTGATACAGGAAATACGGAACGTATTGATGACCAACGTTATAAAATGGCAAAGAAAGTGATTAAAATTGATCACCATATCGAAGTTGATGCATATGGAGATGTTTCATATGTTGATACGAAAGCAGCAGCAGCATGTGAAATACTTGCACTTATGTTTGAAAATAGTAAAAAAGTAGTATCAACTGCTTGTGCTAGAGCTTTATATATTGGTCTACTTGCTGATTCGATCAATTTTACAACAACCTCTACAACGGCAAGAACTTTACAAGCAGCAGCATATTTAGTGTCTTGTGGTTTAGATGTAAATAAAATTAGTCAAGAACGTATGGGAATGTCAGAAAATGACTTCTTCTACATCAATGAGATTCGTTCCAGTGTCACAGTTGATAGACATGTTGCATATGCGATTATGGATGCAAGTACATATGAAAAATATGGCTTGGATTATAATCTAGCAAAAGAAAAAGTATTTGCGATGGCAAATGTAAAAGAATTTGAAATCTATTGTTTATTTACAGAAGATAAAAGTTATGGTGAAGGTTACTACAATGGTTCATTACGTAGTAAAAATGTTGCCATTAATGAAATTGCCAATGCCTATGGTGGGGGTGGACATGCTAACGCCTGCGGTGTAAAAAAACTAACAAAAGAAGATATTTCGCGTCTAGTGAATGATCTAGCAAATCTTCTATAATATGAATACCCTACAACATGTGCTGTGGGGTATTTTTATAGGAATTGCTAAGTGAGTATGCTATGATTATTTCGATAAGGAGACATGCAAAATGAAATATACAAAAACAAGTAGTACAGCTTTTCCTTTAGTTGAAATTCAACTACAAGCAAATGAAGTGGTTCGCATTGAGCGAGGTGCGATGGCATATCATAATGGAAAAGTGAATTTAGAAGGAAAGATGAATTCGAATGGTTCGACGGGTATTGGTGGTTTATTAAAAGCCGTTGGCCGTAGTGTTGTAAGTGGGGAAAGTATGTTTATTACAACGGTCACTGGACTTGCTGATGATGCAAAAATTGGAATTGCACCAAATGCACCTGGTGAAATTCGTGAAATTCAAGTTAGTGGACAAAATCAATGGAGACTAAATGACTCGGCATTCTTTGCTTGTGATGAAGGTGTTTCTTATGATATGGAACGTCAAAGCTTTGGTAAGGCAGTCTTTGGTCGTACCGGTGGATTCTTTGTTATGACTACAAAAGGGGAAGGATCTATGCTGATTTCTTCATATGGAGATATCCTAGAATTTGAACTTGATGGAACACAACCATTTGTTGTAGATAACTCACATGTTGTTGCTTGGAATACATCGTTAAATTATGAAATTAAAGTTGCTTCTGGAACATTTGGATTTAAAAGTGGAGAAGGGCTTGTTAACGAGTTTAATGGTGTAGGAAAAGTACTTGTTCAAACACGTAATATTGAAGCACTAGCATCTATTATTGATCCATATATTGTAAAAGGAAACTAATAAAAAAAGACATCGTGAGATGTCTTTTCATTTACATATTATGCTTTTGCTTTCCCTTGATTTGCGACTGCTTCCATTTTTGCTTTCAATGCATCTTGGTCTCCTAGATAGTATTTGTTTATTACCTTGAAGTTTTCATCAAATTCATAGACAAGAGGAACCCCAGTCGGAATATTTACATTTACGATTTCATCATCTGACATATGATCTAGATATTTTACCAATGCACGCAGTGAGTTACCATGTGCAGCAATTAATACACGTTTTCCAGCTTTCATTTGGGGAACAATTTCTGCTTCGTAATAAGGGATTACACGTTCAATAGTTGTTGCTAAACTTTCAGTAAGTGGTAGTTCAGCTTTGTTTTCATAACGATATTGTTCCTGAAGTGCAGGGTTTCTTGTGTCAGTTGCTTCTAAAGCAGGTGGTGGTGTCCCGAACGAACGACGCCATATTTTAACTTGATCTTCACCATATTTTTCAGCAGTTTCTGCTTTGTTTAATCCTTGTAGTGCACCATAGTGACGTTCATTTAACTTCCATGATTTGTATACAGGTAACCATTCACGATCCAATTGTTCAAGTACATAATTCAATGTATGAATGGCACGTTTTAAATATGATGTATAGGCAACATCGAAATCATAACCAGCTTCTTTTAGTAGTTTACCACCATTTTTGGCTTCTTCAATACCTGTTGGAGATAAATCAACATCTGTCCAACCAGTAAATAAATTTTCTTTGTTCCAAACACTTTCTCCGTGTCGTACTAATACTAATTTCATATATACCTCCTGTTAAGTTATATATAGTTAACTTTTAATTATTATACGTCACTTGTCTGAATTACTCAAGTAATATACATGGAAATGTTTATATTGTATTTCTTATATCTAGATTGGTGTCATTTTTTTGTGACTTGTATTTCATTTCAAATCTATTATGTATACAAATATGCTATACTTATACAGAAAGAAGGGGTGTTGTTGTGGCTGTACATTTACATACACGTAGTTGTTATACACTACTTGAAAGTACATTGAAAATTCAAGACATTGTCGCACTAGCCAAAGCAGAACAAATGGATGCAATTGCCTTATGTGATTGTAATGTAATGCATGGTGCAATGGCGTTTTTTCATGCTTGCACGAAAGCGAACATTAAACCAATTTTCGGTTTGGAATTTGAAGTACTTATCAATGAACAACACATCCAGTTACTTGCTTATGCAAAAACAGATATTGGATTTCAATCTTTGTTGGCTTTATCCTCACATATTAATACAGTGGATGAACCACTAACTGTTGAAACAGTGCGCAGTTTTGATCGTGATCTAATTATTTGTAGTGCAGGTAACAATGATGATTTACGCAAGTTAAATAGCTATGAAGATAAAAGTGAATTAGAAGAAATATTAAAACTTTTCAAACATAGTTTTGTTGAATTTTATATTGCGATTGCAATGAATGATTCTTTGTTTTTAAAGAAACAAAATGAAGTGTTGAAAAATATTGCGCGTCGTTTAAAGATTGATACATTCGCTTTATCAAAAATATATTATGCAAAAAAAGAGGACTTTGAAGCATATCAGGTTGTAAATGCAATTGGTCAACAACGTACGATATACGATAAAACACTTAGCATCGAACAAGATCGCTATTTCCGCTCAAGTCAGGAAATGGAACGATTATATGATGTTGATGATTTACTCAAAGCAGAAGAAATTGCTGCATCATGTAATGTGAAGATGAATTTTCCTAAAGCAAGTTTACCTGTGTATGAGAATAATAAGCAGGTAGATTCAGCAACATATCTTCGTGAATTATGTCGCTTAGGTTTACAAAAGCGTAGAAATAATCAAGTTAGTCAAAAGTATGTGGAACGCTTGCATCATGAACTAGATGTTATTGAGCGAATGGGGTTTGCTGATTACTTTTTAATTGTCTACGATTTTGTACGCTATGCGAAAATGCAAGGTATATATGTCGGACCTGGAAGAGGTAGTGCAGCTGGTTCACTGGTGTCGTATTGCTTAGGAATTACTGAAGTTGATCCATTAACATATGGATTACTGTTTGAACGTTTCTTAAATCCAGAACGTATTTCTATGCCAGATATCGATATTGATTTTCCAGATAATAAAAGAGATGAAGTGATTGCTTATGTTGCTAAACGTTATGGAAAAGAACGGGTAGCCCATATTACAACCTATGGAACCCTTGCCACAAAACAAGTTCTACGAGACGTAGGGCGTGTTTTAGCAATCCCCTTAAGTGATGTGGATATGTTATGTAAAATGGTGCCAAACGTACTTAAAATAAATCTAGATACGGTATATGCACAAAATAAGAAGTTCGCTCAAGTTATTCAAGCGAAAAAGGAATTTCGACGTTTATTTGCAATTGCACGAAAACTTGAGGGACTTCCTCGACATACCTCGACCCATGCTGGTGGGATTGTTTTAAGTGATAAACCCATTTCAAGTGTATGTCCATTAATTGCGGTGGAAGAAGATTTATACTCAACACAGTATTCTATGGAATATCTAGAGGAACTGGGACTAATAAAAATTGATTTCTTAGGATTAAGAAACCTTACAATTATCGATGAGGTTGTTGCACATATTAAAGAACATGGGCATGATTTAGATATCAAATCCATTCCACTTGATGATAAAGAAACATTCCAACTTCTACAAGCTGTAGATACTGTTGGTGTTTTTCAATTGGAAAGTGAAGGGATGAAAAGTTTATTACACAAAATGCAAGTAAAAAACTTTGAGGAAATTGCAGCAACGATTGCTTTATTTAGACCAGGACCAATGGAGAATATTCCATTGTATTTAGAAAATCGTCAACACCCAGAATCTATTGATTATATCGATGCAACGATACAACCAATCTTAGAGAATACGTATGGGGTTATGATTTACCAGGAACAAATTATGCAAATCACTCAAGTTATGGCAGGTTTTTCACTTGGAAAAGCGGATATTCTTCGAAAAGCGATATCAAAGAAGATTCCAGGAGAATTAGAAAAACTAGAGAAAGACTTTATTGATGGATCTTTACGTAAAGGATATAGTGAAAAGGTTGCACATAAGGTATATGATTCAATCTTGAAGTTTGCTGGATATGGATTTAATCGTTCACACTCTATTGCATATGGACTTATTGCATACCAAATGGCATATTTAAAAGCAAGATATCCACTTTCATTCTTTACATCTTTACTAAATAGTATGATTGGTTCAGAGACAAAAAGTAGTGAATATATCTTTGAAGCTAAAAAGCGTGGAATCAAAATATTACCGCCAAGTGTAAACACATCAACATCTACCTATGAAATTGAACAAGAATGTATTCGTTTTCCATTGTTGGGAATTAAGAATATTGGTCGTGCAAACTGTGAAGCACTCTTACAAGAACGTGCAAAAAATGGTGTGTATACAGATTTCTTTGACTTTGTTGCTCGCATTTCAACAGTGAAATTTTCTAGTAAGGCAATAGAGAGTTTAATTGATGCAGGAGCACTTGATGATTTTCAAGAAACAAGAGCATCATTACGTGCAACCTTACCAGATGCCCTGCGGTATGCTTCACTAGTTAAAGTTGATGAGATTGAACAACAGTTAGATTTAACTCTTGTATCAAAGCCACCAATGGTTGTGATGCGTGATTTTCTAGGAGATCGTTCACGTAAAGAGAAAGAAGTGCTTGGTTTCTATTTAAGCGAACACCCAATCACCCAAATTCGATCACGCTATGCACAAGATGTAAAAGGACTCATTGAACTTGCACACATAAAGGGATATGTGAAAACGATTGGCTTTATCGAACATACAAAACAACATCGTACAAAGAATGGACAAATCATGATGTTTGTTGTGATCAGTGATGAAACAAGCAAGTTTGATTTAGCTATATTTCCAAAAGAATATCAAATTTATCAAGATATTCTAGAACGTGGAAATTATGTATATGTAGAAGGGTTTATTAAAGATCGTCCATCGATAGCAGTTAATAAGTTGCAGAAAGTTGAGGCTGAGTAAATGAAAGTTTGTATAATCTATGTATCTTTTCATCATCAAAATACAAAGAAGTTAGTACAAGCTGTCGCTTCTCACTTTGCTTTTGACTGTTTTGAGTTAAAGGAAGCACAATCACTAGATTTACGTGCATATGATATGATTGGGTTTGCTTCAGGTATCTTTTATGGAAAGATGAATATACAACTAACAAATTTTATTGCAGATAAACATGAAGACATCAAACAAGCATTTGTGATGTTTACATGTGGAATGAAGCGAAAATCATATACGCAAATGATAAAACAATTTTTCGAACTTTGTGAAATCCCACTGCTAGGCATATATGGCAGTCGAGGACATGACACATTTGGACCCTTTAAATATATTGGAGGAATTGCTAGAAACCATCCAAACGATAAAGATATTGAAAAAGCATATACATTCATACAAGAAATTACGTCTAGGTAGAAATGCTTGTGCTTTAAGCAATGGAGACCTTACAGCGATGGTTTATAACATCTTAAACAATGCAAAAGAGGATTCGAGTTTAGTACTCATCATCTTAGTGAGATTTGTTTTTTGGTGAATAGGTACATAAAAGGTACTTTCTATTACTGTATTGCGAAAGTTTAACTGCAAATTTCATATACAGTAAAGAAAGTACTTAGTTTAGTTTTATTTTCTTATATTGTTTTTTAGTGATAGAGGGTTGTTTTCTATCACTTTTTATTCTTGATGATTTACGAAAATATTTGATTTATATGTATATGTATTCTTAGATTGACACTCTAATTGAATTTCATTATTCTTTTTGAAGTTATTATCAATGTCGTAAGTGATCAGTTTATCTTCTGCTGTCAATACTATTAGAGTATTGTTGTTAATATCTGTTTTTCTAATTGTACATTTTAGATCATAGCTTCTAATTTGTTCTGTTTCAAGGTCATAAACACTAACCATACTTCCGTTTGGTTCTAGTATACTGGTGTGAGATATAATAAGAGAACCTTTATATTCAAAAACATCATCAGGTGTTTTATGCGGAAGCGTAACTGTTTTTATATCATAAGAGATTAAATCAAGTGTCAAGAGTTGATCATCATCTTCACCATTTCTTTTGAATTGACTTGGAATAAACATTTTATTATTATAAATCATCGCTTTATGGACTCCACCACAATATTCAGAAAGATCAATGGTTTCGAGTAATTCTAAATTATTGTTATAAATGTGTATTCCGTTATGGTCTATCAATTCTCCATTTTTTTCGATTGAGTAATTATAAAATTCATATAGTTTATCCTTATCTACAACAAGTTGTGTGTTCATTGCACCTGCTTCTTCTAGTTTTACTTCTTTTATTTTCTTAGTTGCTTTATCAAAGCGTGTAATATAACACTCACCATTAAGATTGCTCCCAGCATATACATATTTTTCATCTGCTGTAGAACATAGAATATTTACGCGATCAATTGGGTATTCTGTAAATTCTTGATTTTCTACATTTAAACTTACAACCTTCTTTGCATCTGCTTTCTTCATTAGACCTAAGGGAACAAGCAATACACTATTATCTAAATATACAGGGTTATCCCAAGTAGATGATAGGTCTGCATAATCATAATACTTAGTTCCTAATTCATTCAAAGACTCATCATAAAAAGTAATGCTACTATCTTCTTTTGCTTGTGTGGTTTCTATGACTCCTACAAAAAAATCACTTGATATATTATCGTCATTGTTTTGTTGTTGACATCCAACTAAAGACAAAGAAAATAAAATAATGATTAAGAAAATTTTTGTTTTCATAACTTGTTTTCTCCTCTAAAAATTGAAGGATACATATATATGGTCTTTCAATTTTTCTTGTCTTTCTGTAAATTAATATTGTTTTTGATGTGTTTGCTAAGGCTTGTTTACTTTATATATAGATTAACTATATGCATAGTTTTTGTCAATGATACGTTGGATTGTTATATAAATATAAAATATACATTTGGTCTTGCTAACACAATGCTTAGATTTTTCTTTTGTATTTCTTTAGAATTTCTACCACTTGGATTTAAGAATTATTGCATATGATAGATACAGATAAGGAATAGGTATGAATATATGAGACGAAAGAAAAAAAAACATCGTTTGCTATCGATTACGTGTTTTCTATTTAGTGTGTTATTAGTCACGACACTAATGACTAACCAACTACCACAGAAATTAATTAATGCTATTTCAAATCAGGAACTAGAAGGTGGCAGGCAAAAACAAACATTGGAATTATTAGATGGTTTACAAAGTTCAAATGCAACACTTGTGAGACTTGACAATGATACACCAATAGAAAGTAAAGACGGAGATCATCGAGTGTATCCAGCATCGCTAACAAAAATTATGACTTTGCTTGTCGGATTGGAAGAGATTAATGACTTTCAGGCAACAACTAAAATAGCTCCATATACGATTGAATACATACAAAAGATGAATGCAAGTGTCGCAGGGTTTCAAGCACATGAAGAAGTAAGAGTTTTAGATTTGCTTTATGGTTTGCAACTCGCTTCAGGAGCAGAATGTGCACTTACTATTAGTGAATATGTTGCAGGTACAGAAGAACATTTTGTCGATAAAATGAATGTAAAAGCTAAGAAATTGCAACTAGAGAACACCCATTTTACAAACTGTACTGGTTTGGATGATCCCAATCAATATACATCTGCAAATGATATCGCAAAACTACTACGATATGCCTTAAATAATCAAGATTTTCGTTTTATCTTTACAAGCTACGTATATCAAAGTACACCAAGTGATGTTCATCCGAAAGGAATATTGATTAGTAGTACACTCTCACAAAAACTACAGGATATGCAAATTGGCAATGAGACAATCCTAGGTGGAAAAACAGGCACAACAGACAATGCAGGCTTATGTTTGGCATCACTGTTAAGAGTAAATAATCAAGAATATGTACTTGTGACATTAGGTGCACCATATACAAATGATGATATGTATGGAAATGTGATGGATGCAATTTCTGTTGTAAATCGCTTATAAATACAAATCTTTAGAAATTCTTTAGAAAAGTTTTCTATTCAGTAGGCAAGAAATCCCTTATAATTAAGGACGAGAGAAGTGGGGGATGATTTATGAAGCATACGGTACTCATTGTTGAAGATGAAAGGGAAATTGCAAATGCAATAGCTATTTATTTAGAAAATCAAGGATATGATGTTCTAAAAGCAGAAAATGGAAAGAAAGGTCTTCAACTATTAGCAGAACATTCTGTATCATTGGCTATCGTAGATGTCATGATGCCAGTAATGGATGGAATTACAATGATTATGAAAGTACGTGAATCGTATGATCTTCCAATTATTGTGCTAAGTGCAAAAAGTGAAGATATAGATAAAATTACTGGTTTAAATATTGGTGCAGATGACTATGTCACAAAACCATTTATTCCAATGGAATTAATTGCACGCGTGCAAGCGCAAATCCGTCGTTATTATCGATATCAAAAACATCAAGAAGAAACATTTCACGGGTATCGTGTTGGAGGTTTAGAACTTCATACAGATACGAAAAACTTCTTTGTTGATGGAGAAATCGTCCGATTAACCCCATTAGAAATGCAAATCATGGAACTTTTTATGAAACATCCAAATGTTGTGTTTTCTAGTGAACAAATCTATGAATCGATTTGGAAAGAAGAAGCCATAAGTACGGAAACTGTAATGGTACATATTCGTAACTTACGTGAAAAGATCGAAATAAACCCTAAAGAACCACGATATATAAAAGTTGTATGGGGGATTGGCTATAAACTAGAAAAATCGTAGAAGGAGAAATCTATGAAAAAAATAAAAGCAATACTATTCATTTCAATTATCTTGTGTAGTATTTTATATGTTGCACAGTTCCCAGGTATCGCTCAAAAAGTTGGTGAGGAAAGTAATGAGTATTCAATAATCTCAGTAAGTAATCAATTACTAGGTAGTGAATATGCATTCAAGGAAAAATTAAATCCCAACGAAAGTGAAAAGCCTGTATGGTTAGAAAAAACTGGTTCTATCGGTTTAGAAGATACAAATGTTGCAGCAGTCGAGAAGTTCATGTTAGCTGAAGAACTATCTAGATTTGAAACAGATGCATTTGTGAAAGTGCAAGCCATCGATTTAGAAACACAAGAACGCTATACAAATAGTGAAAAGTACAACTTCAAAAATGTGAAACAGATGGATAAACAATCAAGACTGGATTATACTGCAGTAAAACTTACGTTTGATGAAGATGGAGAATTAACCATTATTGGTGAGTTTCCTTCATCTAATGTTGCGAGTCATATTCTAAACACATTTGAATATAGTCGAATGGATGCTAAATCTTCGTTATTTAATGAGCATTTATATGAATATAGTCAGTATCAAAGCTATGATGATTTCCAAATCGTCACAAATAACTATTCAATGAAGCCGGTTACAAATCTTGAAGTGACATATATTATACCTAATGATCTCACATCACAGTATATTGATGGGAGAATTAGTGGATATGATTGGACAAGTAAATGGAATGATGTGTATCTATTTAATGGAAGTGGATCTCATTCAATGTATATATTGTATGGCTTCATAGCTTGTGGAGTTGTTGCATTAATCATGCTATTTTTACCAGAAAGAAAAGTAGGTCAAATCCAACCATATAAAGCCATAAAAAAAGTACCACTCGAACTTATTGGAGGAAGTTTTCTAATACTTATGACATTCATACTTGTCGCACTATCTGAATGCACGACAAGTATGTTGCAAGGTTCATATGCGCAGGTAATATTGCCAGATAATCGAGTATTGTATTATGCGATATGCTTGGCGTTTAGTACAGCACTTATGTTTACTGTTTCGATGGTTGTGTATTTGCTAAAACATATATTGATGAATTTTACATCATATATGAAAGAAAGAAGTTATCTCGTTCGTTTTGTACGATGGGTATTCACATTATCGTTTACTCCAAAAGGATATATTACAATTGTTGGTATTTTCGTGATAAACTTAGTGATTTTGGTTTATGGATCTTCTGGATATTATCGAGCAAGAATGATTCCAGCAGTATTTCTATTCACCATATTTGCATTAATTATGATTCATGTATTTGATCGTATTTGGAAAAACTATAAAAAAGTATTGAATCAAAGTGAACGTGTATCACAAGGTGATTTTACAAGTACACCAATTGGCGATGTACAACCATTCAATGAAATTAGTGAACAACTTGCAAGTATCAATAACGGATTTAAAAAGGCAGTTGATGAGGAAGTAAAGTCACAGCGCATGAAAACTGAACTGATTACAAATGTGTCGCATGACTTAAAAACTCCATTAACTTCAATTATCTCGTATGTAGATTTACTCAAGAAGGAAGAATTGAGTGATACAACCAAAGAGTACGTAGAAGTGTTGGATCGTAACTCTATTCGTTTGAAACGTTTGATTGAAGATTTATTTGAAGTAAGTAAAGCAGAAAGTGGAAATGTTGAGCTTCATCTAGAAAAAATAGATATTGTGAATTTATTAAATCAAGTGCTTGTGGAAACAAAAGATGAAAGAGCAGAACAGTTAGATATTCGAATCACTTCATCAAACGAACATATTTATGCAAATCTAGATGCGAATAAAATGTATCGAGTATTTGAGAATTTACTGCAAAACATTTATAAGTATGCATTAGCACAAACACGTGTATATATCGATATAAAAGAAACAGATACTATTTCTATTGTCTTTAGAAATATCTCACAAATTGAATTAGATTTCGATGCACAACAATTAATGAATCGATTTGTCCAAGGAGATAGTTCAAGGAGTCAGGAAGGCTCTGGACTTGGCTTAGCTATTGTAAAAAGCTTTGTCGAATTACAAGGTGGAGAAATCAACATCGTAGTAGATGGAGATTTATTCAAAGTAGAACTTACATTTAAGAAGTTCGAATAAAAGGGTGAGACCGCTGGAGGTCTCACTTTTGTGTTCTGCGCACAGAAACTTGACCTAGCATGATGATGCGTTTACACTATATATGATGAAAAAAATCATGCAAAAACAACAATCAACAACGTCAATTGATGCACATGAACGCTTACTTGTAGGTGGTTTACTAGCAGTTGTCGGTGGGTATTTAGACGCATTTACTTACACTTGTCATGGTGGTGTGTTTGCTAATGCGCAAACAGGGAATATGGTGTTGCTTGCTGTTAATGTATTTGGTGCAGACGTGAAATCACCACTTAATTATATTGCACCAATTTTAGCTTTTGCTTTTGGTGTATTACTTAGTGAGTATTTACATCGAAAACGTCGATTCTTTGGTGTTTTGTTGTGGAGACAAGTTGTATTAGTAATTGAGATGCTTGTAGTATTCGTCATTGGTTTTCTGCCGATGACATTTCCTAGTCAAGTGATAAATGTTGCGATATCTTTAGTAGCAGCAATGCAAATGAATAGTTTTCGTAAAGTGTTAAATCTACCATATGCAACAACCGTTGCTACTGGTAATTTACGTTCGATGATGGAAAATGTCGCAAAAGTGGTATTCGATCATGATAAACAAGCAAGAGTTCATGTCTTTCATTATGGTGGTATTATTTTCATGTTTATCATAGGAGCAATTTTTGGTTTTCTTGCATCTAGAACATTGCAAAATAAAGCAATCTTTCTAACCATACCGATTTTTATATCTATATTGGTGATTATTCGTGATTATAAAAAGTATGAAGGAGCTAGTGAATTATGAGAAAGCAAATCGCAGTGAAAGCCTTAATTCAAAAGCAAAACGATTTTTTAGTTCTTCATAAAACGGTAGAAGAAGCAAAGTATGATGCATCTGACAGTTTATATGATTTACCAGGTGGACGCGTTGAAGTAAATGAAACGATGTACGATGCACTTATTCGCGAAGTGTTTGAAGAAACGGGTATTCAAATACAACAAAAACAAATAGAAAAAGAAGTAAACAAAGTGGATGTACAACGAAAAGATGGAACAAGTTTGCATGTGATTACCTATCTTGTGCATGTTAATACTGAGAAAATTACTTTGAGCAATGAACATGAAGCGTATATGTGGTTAAATAAGTCGAGTGATTTGTATTCGATTTTGCCTGAATATATACAATTATTGATGGAAAATGTTATATCTGATGATAGCAATCATGTGTAATACAATATGAGAGTAAATGAAGTGAGGTTAATGTATGTGTGCAGATGAAAAAATGTATAAAGATTTTGTAGTATCAAAAAACATTCTCGAAGGAAAACCAGTGGGGTATAGTTTACGTGAGAAAACAACAGATGATACCTTAAGTGGTTGGAATGTTTTATCTATTGAAGATGATGAAACATATGTTTCAAATCCTGATAATTTTACTATTGTGAAAGCAAGTGAAATAGCAAAACTACAACCATTACTACTTGAAATTTATGATAGTATATATGGTACAGAATTGAACTGGCTATATGATGAAGATGGTATGTTCAAAGGATTCTTTGATCTAGGTAGTAATCAGGAAGTTAGTATTGCTCAAGTACTGACAAAAGGAATGTTGTAAGACAAATAAGAAAAGTGTGTGTTATAAAAATTAGCTAAAGGGGGAAATATGGCTATTATAGGAATCGATTTAGGGACAACAAATAGTACAGCGGTTGTCTACAAAGAAGGAAAAGTGGAATTTATTCCGAATGCATTTGGAGAATATTTAACACCAAGTGTTGTTAGTAAAGATGGTGATTCAATCATTGTAGGGAAAATTGCCAAAGAACGATTGGTGCATCACGCAGATAAAACAGCTGCATTATTTAAACGTGAAATGGGAAATCAAACAATTATACGTTTAGGAAAGGATAAGTATACACCTGAAAAATTATCAGCTGTAGTCGTTCAACAACTCGTTGCCGATGCAGAAGCTTATCTACAAGAGAAAGTCGAAGAGATTGTTATTAGTGTTCCAGCATATTTTAATGCGAAGCAAAGACTTGCGACGAAAAAAATAGGTGACTTGCTTGGGATTAAAGTAGAACGTCTGATCAACGAACCATCGGCTGCTGCAATTGCATGTAGAGATCAAGAAGAAGATGAAACATTTATTGTTTTTGATTTTGGTGGTGGAACACTAGATGTATCGGTAGTTGATTGTTTTGCGAATGTTATTAATATTTGTGCGATTGCAGGAAATAATCAACTTGGTGGAAGTGATTTTGATATTGCGATTGCAAATACATTTATTCAACAATCAAAATTTCCAGCAAAAACAGTGAACGATTTTGTAGGTGCAAATAGAAATAGTTTATTGTATGAAGCAGAGCGTGTGAAACTTGCTTTGCAAGATCAAGACGAAGTATGGATGCGTTATCACTTTCATAAACGTACTTATGAATTACTTTTTACAAGAGATATGCTATATACCTGTGCAAAACCAATCTTTGAAAAACTAAAAACAGTAATTGGTACAGCGGTTAAAGATAGCGGATTTCATGCACCTGAATTTACAGGTGTAATCTTGGTTGGTGGTTCAAGTTATATGCCTGTTGTACAAGACTATCTTCGTGAACTGCTAGCAATACCGATTATGACAAGTCCTGATATGAATTTATTAGTTGCGAAAGGTTTGGGAACATATATTGCAATTAAAGAAAGAAAAGAAGAAGTGGCTTCATTAGTTGTAACAGATGTCTGTCCATTTTCTTTATCTACTGCAGTCGTAAGTGAAATTGATCCAAGTGTTCATCTAGCTGATGTACTTATTGAGAAAAACACAGTACTACCGACAAGTAAAAGTCTCCTTCTTTCACCAGCAAACCTGGGTCAAAAACATGTAAATATTCAAGTTTACCAAGGAGAATCGGCATATGCTAAGTATAATGTGTTATTAGGAACACGTCATGTCGATCTTCCTGTGAATTTTGATAGACCAGAGATGTTTACCTTAACCTATTCATATGACATTAATTCCATGTTGTTTGTTGAAGTGTTAGTACATTCAACGCAAGAGCGAAGTATTTTCCAAGTAGGGGAAAGTGATTACTTAGAAGATGTCACATCAAAACAAACGCTTGAACAAATCAAAGACATTTCGCTTAAGATTACACGGCAACCTGAAATTGATTTGTTAGAAGCACGTATTCTTCGTGTCTGCGAACAAACAAGTAAACAGAAAAGCAAACACTTGATTGAGTATTGGATGGAAACAGAGAAAGAATTGAAAAGTAATGGGCAATCGCTACGAAAGCAACATCAAATTATCGAGCAAGCACATCGTGTATTAGATATGTATGAAAAAGATAATGATTTGGATCGTTTGGATATATTCTCTGACGATGATTCGAAAGGATTTTTATCATGAGTTACTTTGATGATTGCTGGACAATACTTGAAATCGAACAGACCAACGATAAGAAAGTTATTAAATATGCCTATGCAAAATTATTGAAAAAATATCATCCTGAAGAAGCACCTGAACAATTTCAACGTATCCAACAGGCATATAAACAAGCTTTAGATTATGCAAATCAAACAGATGAACCAATAAGTTTGGAGCAACAAGATCACACGTCAATGACTGATACAAACCAAAGTGTTGATCATAAACCATCATCACATACGATGGAAAACCATGAAGAGAACTTACAACAACCGATTCATACTATTGAATTTATGGATATCGAGATTGAACAGAATCAAGATGTTGATAAAACAACAAACGAGAAATCAATTTTATTTGCTACAGATTTAAATGTTATGAATACAGATGCTGAGATTCATACTTCTATATTTAATAATACAAGTATTGATGAATCACAAGTGGTCACAAAAACCTATTTACTTCAGAAATTCGAACGAGATTTAGAACGTTCATTATCAAAAGATACAATTACGCTTTTCTTTATTGATTCTGATGTCCAAGTGTATATTAAGGATCCTACATTTGTAGAACAAGTTGAAGCCATTCTTGTCCGCAAATGTAAAAAGATGGATGAAGATATACTAGCATCAACACAGTCGTATGCAAATGCATATAAAATGAATAAGCTGTTACGTGCTATTGAGAAAAGAAAAAAGGGTGCTAAATTCAGTAAAATCAAAAAAGGTGCAGTTATTTATGTGCTTGTTATACTTTCATTTACACTACGTCCACTGCTAACGCATATAAAAAATGATAAACCAAAGGTAAATCAACAAGTAATTGAGAAATATAACCAGCTACAGGATGAACGATATGAAGACTTGTTGAATGAAAAAGCAAATGATGCGTATATTTCAATACGCAATATGGAAGCTACACGTTTTGGTTTACACTATGGTGAAAATGAAGATATTAATATGTTGTATGATGCAAATAATGAACTTGTTTTACAAGAACCAGTACTTCGATATAAAAGCAACAATGACAATGCAATGTTATTGCTAACTGAAAATGGTTGGAGTATATACTTTGAAGGAATTGCATATCCAACAAATTGGGAAGATGCAAGTTTTGTGACATTGCATATTGATGGTGTACAACAAGGAGTACTTCAAGCTATTATTGCAAAAGATGTAAATGGTTATGCAATATATGACATACAAGGAAGATTCATGTATCAAGATCAAAATGATTATGCTGAAACTGATACTTTTGATGTGTATGTTGAACAAGGAGAAATTGTTCGTGTTGAGTTAAATTAGAATTCAAAAACGGAGCATTTTATCGTGTTCTGTTTTCATATAAAAATAAAATTGTAATCCAATGCACAAATTGATGATCGTTAAACGGATGCTAAAAGTGGGAATAAACTTATAGGATACACAGAAGATGTAAAATGTTACATACCAGCAATTGATGCGGGATACTTCGTTGGCAATTGGACAAAGTATAACTAGTATTTAGTCGGTATTTAGGGTATAATACATAGGCAAAGAGTTGTAGAAATCTACGATTCTAATTGACTTTTGGATATGAATCATGTAACATATCAATGTTGTTAGCTTCTTCGTGGCTTACAACCGCTCTTCATAAGGTACATAAGTATGCGTGCATCACCTTATTTGGCGAGTCTTAACGAAAGAAGGAGGTATATTATGTACGCAATTATTGAAACAGGTGGAAAACAAATTAAAGTTGAAAAAGGACAATCTATTTTTGTTGAAAAATTAGATGTGACTGAAGGAGATAAAGTTACTTTTGATAAAGTAGTTTTAGTTTCTGATAAAACAACTAAAATCGGTACTCCATACGTAGAAGGTGCGAAAGTTCAAGCTACTGTTGAAAAACAAGGTAAAGCTAAGAAAATTATCGTTTACAAATACAAAGCGAAAAAAGGTTCTTCTCACCGTAAACAAGGTCACCGTCAACCATACACAAAATTAACTATCGATGCAATCGAAGGATAATTTATGGTAAAGGTAAAAATTGATACAAAAGCAGATCAAATTACACAAGTTGTAATTAAGGGTCATGCAGATAGTGCAGAACATGGACAAGATCTAGTCTGTGCAGGTGTATCAAGCATTGCAGTAGGTATATTAAATACATTACATGTAATGGATGAAAATGCATGTTCATTAGAAATGAATGATGCATTCATCAAAATTGTTGTTATAAACAATACAGAGACGGTGCAAACCGTTCTGAAAACACTATACATTCAACTTAAAACCATGGTTGAGAATTATAGTGCATATATTCAGATAACGAAAGAAGAGGTGTAATCATGATGAAATTCAGTTTAGATATTCAATTATTCGCATCTAAAAAGGGAGTTGGTTCGACAAAAAACGGTCGTGACTCTCAATCAAAAAGATTAGGTGCAAAACTGGCAGATGGACAACATGCAAACGCTGGAGCTATTATCTACCGTCAACGTGGGACAAAAATTCACCCAGGTAAAAACGTTGGACGTGGGGGAGATGACACATTATTTGCTACTATTAGCGGTGTTGTGAAATTCGAACGTTTAGGTAAAAAGAAAACTCAAGTTTCAGTTTATCCACAAGCATAGTTAAATATCCTCGCGCTAGTCGCGGGGATTTATTTTGTAAAGTAAAGTGAGGTACATATATGCAATTTATAGATAGAGTTAAAATTAAAGTCAAAGCTGGTGATGGTGGAAAGGGTATGTCTTCTTTTCGTCGTGAAAAATATGTGCCATTTGGTGGTCCTTCAGGTGGTGATGGTGGAAAAGGTGGAGACATCGTTTTCATGGTCGATGAAGGAAAATCAACACTTTTAGATTTACGTTACAATCGTAAAGTTGTTGCTCCTAATGGTGTAAATGGAAAAACCAAAAAGATGCATGGAGCAGTCGGTGAAGATGCAGTGATTAAAGTTCCATTAGGAACGATTGTTAAGGATGCAGAAACTGGACGTATTCTAGCGGATCTAACAAGAAAAAATCAACGTGCGATTATTTGTAAAGGTGGTAAAGGTGGACGTGGTAACTTCCGCTTTAAAACCAGTAAAAATACTGCACCTACATACGCTGAAAAAGGTGGACTAGGTGAAGTAAAAGATGTTGAAGTTGAATTAAAAGTATTAGCAGATGTTGGGTTGGTAGGATATCCTTCGGTTGGAAAATCAACACTACTATCTGTAGTAAGTGCTGCAAAACCAGAGATTGCAGACTATCACTTTACAACGATTCAACCAAACTTAGGAATGGTTCAAGTTCCAGACGGACGTAGTTTTGTTATGGCGGACTTACCAGGACTTATTGATGGTGCAGCTCAAGGGAAAGGGTTAGGACATCAATTTTTACGTCATATTGAACGTTGTCGTGTAATTATCCATGTTGTCGATATGGGCGCACAAGATGGTCGTGATCCAGTTCAAGATTATGCAAATATTAATAAAGAATTGGAAGAATACCAATATCGTTTATTGGAACGCCCACAAGTTGTAGTGGCAAACAAGATGGATTTAGATGATGCAGAAGCTAATTTAGTTCGTTTTAAGGAAGCATATCCTGATGTGGAAATTTATCCAACGATGACTGCTTTAGATGAAGGGTTAGAACCAATTATCTATAAAGCTGCTGATTTACTTGAAGTTACACCTGTTTTCCCATTATATGATGAGGAAGAGAAAAGTGAAGGTGTACTTTATAAATATGAAGGTGATAAACCTCCATTTAAAGTACATAATCTTGGAAATGGTCGTTGGAAACTTACAGGTGAAGAAATTGAAACAGCATTTGCAATGGCAACACTTGATACGGATGAAGGACAACAACGATTTGCTAGAAAGATGCGTGTTCTAGGCGTTGATTCTGCTTTACGTGAAGCAGGAGCAGCGGATGGAGATACCATCGAATTAGCAGAATTTGAATTTGAATTCGTAGAATAATAAACAAAGCATCTACCTATATTTGGGAAAGATGCTTTTTATATGAAAAATAGTTAGAATTTACGCTAATTTTTGATAGAATGTGTAGTGAATGATTTGGGGGGACATATGAGTAGAGTAAAGGATATGACAAGTGGTAGTCCACTGAGACTAATGGTATTGTTTGCCATACCACTAATATTAGGGAATTTGGGTCAACAATTATATATGATTGTGGATACGATTATTGTTGGCCAAGGAGTTGGTGTTGAAGCACTTGCTTCATTAGGTGCTACAGATTGGACGTATTGGTTGTTTTTGTGGATAGTACAAGCGATTACACAGGGATGTTCCATTCGTGTAACACAGGATTTTGGTTCAAAGGATTATAGTCAACTTCGTAAATCGATTACGATGTCGATTCGTATTTGTATATTTGTTACATTGATTGTAACAGTTGTAGGACTGATTTCAGGAAAACGATTATTGATTTTACTGCAAACACCTGAAAACTTAATGCAAGGTGCACTTACGTACTTCTATATTATGCTTGGTGGAATCGTAATAAGTGTATGTTATAACATGAGTGCAGCAATTCTTCGTTCATTTGGTGATGGAAAAACACCGTTGTTGGCAATGGGGATTGCAGCAATTGTGAATATTTTATTAGACTTATTATTTGTTATGGTGTTTCACTGGGGAATTGCAGGAGCTGCAATTGCAACACTAATTGCCCAAGCACTATCTTTCATCTATTGTTTGCATGTCTTACGAAAATTGGATTTCTTACAGTTTGATAAAAGTGATTGGATTGTAGATAACAAACGAATTCAAGAACTTGTGAAATTAGGAGCACCACTGATGTTTCAAAATATGGTTATTGCAGGAGGTGGAATGGTTTTACAATCTGTTATCAATAAATATGGAATTATATTTGTTGCTGGATTTACTGCAACCAACAAACTCTATGGTTTACTTGAAACATCGGCAATAAGTTTTGGTTATGCGACGACAACATACACTGCACAAAACTGGGGTGCTAAGAAAATTAAACGGATTGTAGATGGATTACGAACATCGACAATTTTATCACTTGTGCTTTCTGTAGTGGTTGGAATATTTTTGATTGTTGTTGGTCGTCAATTATTAACCTTGTTTATTGCGAGTGAAAGTTATGCAGATCAAGTGTTAGATGTTGCGTATAAATACTTGTTTATTATGTCGTTATTTTTACCAGCACTGTATTTACTGTATACATACCGTTGTACATTACAAGGATTGGGAAATACTGTAGCACCGATGATTTCTGGATTTATTGAGTTTTTCATGCGTGTGATTAGTGCGCTTGTATTTCCATTAGTGATTGGAAGTACTGGTATATTTTATGCAGAAGTCACTGCTTGGGTTGGTGCGATGATTTACTTGATGGTTAGTTGCTTGTCAAATGTAAAGCGAATTCAAGAAACAGTAGTTGAAAACGAATCATAAATGATGTAAAGAATTCTGTAGTCGATTGAGAAAACAGAATTCTTTTTAAATGAATATGTGTATCTATTTCTTTCAGTGATTTTAAATTGTGATATAATATCCACATGAGCGTACATATAGAAAATCAATATGATTTCACTTTCGAATTTGAAAAAGAATTTGATGAAATCTACAAAAAAACAAAAGAAGTGGTTCACAAACCTGAACACTATGTCGTTAGTGTAATTTTTGTGGATGATAAACAGATACATGAAATCAATCAATCGTATCGAAATATTGATCGACCAACGGATGTGATTAGTTTTGCCTTACTTGATGATCCTGATTTTTTACTTCCAGAAATGGATGAAATAGAATTAGGGGATATTTTTATTAGTATTGATACTTGTAAAAGACAAGCAGTTGAATACGGACATAGTTTTAAACGTGAACTTTGTTTTCTGTTTACGCATGGATTGTTGCACTTGTTTGGCTATGATCATATGAATGAAGAAGATGAAACAAAGATGTTTGCATTACAACGGGAGATTCTTGATGAAATTGTGGATAAATAAGTTTAAGAATGCCTTTCGCGGATTTGGCTTGCTTATTAGTGACTTTAGTGTAAGAATTCAGTTGGTGTTGTTACTAGTTGCATCTGTTTTTTTTATGATGTTAGGACTAGAAACATACGAATGGATTGCTGTTGTAATTTGCTTTGCTTTAGTGATTGTGGCAGAAATGATAAATACGGTGATTGAAAAAACATTAGATTACATACAACCTAACCAAGATCCAAAAATCCGTAATTTAAAAGATATGGGTGCAGGATTTGTATGGATGGCTTGTATGTTTGCGATTATTGTCGCATGTATTATTATTGGAGGAAAAATTTAAATGGAAAAGATTATTGAACAAACAAGAGAATATTTGAAAAATGCATACGTACCATATTCGAATTTTAGAGTAGCTGCTTGTGTGCAAACAAAAGATCAATTATACTTTGGTGCAAATATTGAAAATGCGAGTTATGGATTAAGTAACTGTGGAGAACGTAGTGCACTATTTTATGCATATTCTCATGGAGTTCGTAAAGAAGATATTCAAGCAATTTATGTTGTAACTACAGCGGATGTAATTACAACACCATGTGGAGCATGTCGTCAAGTTATGGCAGAGTTAATGCCACGCGATGCAAAAGTAATTCTTGCTAATGATGATGAAATTCAAACATACACAGTGGAAGGCTTACTTCCTCATGCTTTTGATGCGGAGAGTATGTAATGAGTTTTAAAAGCGGGTTTGTAGCGATTATTGGACGTCCAAATTCTGGAAAAAGTACATTGTTAAATGCACTGATGCAAACTAAATTAGCGATTGTTTCTGATAAACCGCAAACAACAAGAAATAATATACTCGGTATTTTAAATACAGATACTTATCAAGCAGTGTTTGTGGATACACCAGGAGTACATAAACCAAAAACAGCACTTGGTCGTTCGATGAATAAAGGTGTCTATTCTTCTATGCAAGATGCAGATGTTATGTACTTAGTTGTTGATGTGACAAAACCATATGGTACTGGTGATGAATTTTTATTAGAACGAATTAAAAATACACATGCTAAAGTATATCTTGTGTTAAATAAAGTGGATTTAGTTTCACGTGAACAACTAATTGAAACACATGTGACTTGGGCAAGTAAATTCGACTTCAAAGAAGTGATTCCTATTAGTGCAAAAAATAGCGATAACATTGATGAATTACTAAATGTGACAATTGCTGATCTACCAGAAGGTGTACAATTCTATCCAACGGATATGGTTAGTGATCGCTCAGATGATTTTCGAATCAAAGAAATCATTCGTGAAAAAGTGTTGTTTTATACACGTGAAGAAATTCCTCATGGAGTTGCGGTTGTTATCGAAAACAAAGAAGAAGAGGATGGCGTATTATACTTACAAGCTTTGATTATAGTCGAACGAAAAAGTCAAAAGGGAATCCTTATTGGGAAACAAGGAAGTATGATTAAAAACATTCGTTTAACTGCACAAAGAGAACTCAAACAATTACTTGGCAAAAAAGTAACACTCGAGCTATACGTACGAATTGAAGAAAACTGGCGCAATAAGGAAAGTAAACTAAACGAACTAGGGTATAAGGAGTACGATGAATAATACTTGTATTGGTATTATCTTAAATAATCGAGACTATAAAGATAATGATGCACTAGTCGATGTGCTTACACGAGAGTATGGGAAAATTACATTTGTAGCCCGTGGTGTAAGAAAGCACAACTCGAAAAATGCAACACCATGTTCCATTCTTAGAATTTCGCGATTTTATTTTGATTATAAGGAAACAAAAGGCTTACAAAATCTAAAGATTGCAGAACCGGTGAAAAATTTCTTTCATATTCAAGGTGATCTAGAAAAACAAGCCATTGGTTGTTTAATTCTAGAACTTATGGATACTTTACAGTTAGATGATGAACCTGCTTATACATTGTTGGAGAATACCTTACAGTATTTGGATTCAACAAAAAATCCATACCTTGTTTTGGGGTTATATCTTGCTGAACTTTGTCGTTTTATTGGGATTGAACCATTCGTAGATGGCTGTGTAAACTGCCAAAGTGAGCATCAAATTGTTGCAGTTAGTGTTAGTGATGGAGGATTTGTTTGTGCAAATTGTTACAATCCAAGCAAACACATAAAAAAAGATAAACAGCAGTTGCAAACATTTAGAATCTTGCATAAAGCAGTGATGGGTCAATTTCCAATCATTGAAGATAGTGTAAAACTTACATTTGCTGATTTAGAAGATACATTTACTTTCCTTAGGGAATACAGTGGAATTCGAATGAAAGGATATAAGTTTTTAAAAGAAATTGCAGAAATGTAGTAAAAAGTGAAGCGATTCACTTTTTTTGCTATGCATGCATGTCGTATTGATAGAAATTGACTTTCGTGTTATTATATAGACTGTATCATAATGTGTAAAATACACATTCTATATAGAAAAGAAGAGGATATTATGAGTAAAAGTAACTTTGAAACAGTAGTTAATCATATGAAAAGTGTAGGGTTTGTATACCAAGGTAGTGAAATCTACGGTGGTTTATCAAACACTTGGGACTTTGGTCCACTTGGAATTGAACTTAAAGATAATGTAAAAAAAGCTTGGTGGCAAAAATTTATCCAAGAAGATCCAAATAATGTAGGGATGCAAAGTGCAATTTTAATGAACCCTCAAGTATGGGTTGCAAGTGGTCACGTTGGTGGATTCTCAGATCCATTAATGGACTGTAAATCTTGTCAAACACGTTATCGTGCTGACCAATTGATTGAAGACTTCTCAAAAGGAGAGGTAAATCCATCAGGATGGTCAAAAGAAGAAATGAAAAACTATATTGAAGAACATCATGTAAATTGTCCAAATTGTGGAAAGCACGATTGGACAGATATTCGTGAATTCAATTTAATGTTTAAAACATTCCAAGGAGTTACAGAAGATAGTAAGAATACCATTTACTTACGTCCTGAAACTGCGCAAGGAATCTTTGTAAACTTTAAGAATGTACAACGTACAATGCGTAAAAAACTACCATTTGGAATTGGACAAATTGGTAAAAGTTTTAGAAATGAAATTACTCCTGGTAACTTTATCTTTAGAACAAGAGAGTTCGAACAAATGGAACTTGAATTCTTCTGTAAACCTGGTGAAGATATCAAATGGTATGACTACTACAAAGATTACTGTATGAATTTCTTAACAACATTAGGAATTAAAGCGGATAACTTACGTTTACGTGAACACGATGCAGAAGAATTATCACACTATTCAAATGGAACAAGTGATATTGAATACCGTTACCAAATTGGTAAAGGAAATGATTGGGGAGAGTTATGGGGAATTGCTGACCGTACAGATTTTGACTTAACTGCTCACCAAAATGAAAGTAAAAAATCTCTTGAATATCAAGATCCTCAAACAAATGAAAAATATGTACCATATTGTATTGAACCTTCAGTTGGGGTAGAACGTATGATGCTTGCAGTTATGTGTGATGCATATGAAGAAGAACAACTTGAAAATGATACACGTAAAGTGCTTCATTTACACCCATTCTTAGCACCATATAAAGCATGTATTTTACCATTAAGTAAACAACTAGGTGACGAGGCAAAAGAAGTGTTTGCAAAATTAGCAAGTTTGTTTGCCATTACATATGATGAAACAGGAAGTATTGGAAAACGATACCGTCGTCAAGATGAAATCGGTACACCATTCTGTATTACATATGATTTTGATAGTAAAGATGATCACAGTGTAACGGTTCGTGACCGTGACACGATGGAACAAGTTCGTATTAAGATTGATGAACTTGAAAGTTATATTGCAAGTAAGATTAAATTATAGGAGATGATTTTGTGGCAAGAATCCCAGAAAATGTCATTAACGACATCCGAAATAAAAGTGATATTGTTGATGTAATTTCACATTATATGCCTTTAGATAAAAAAGGGAAAAATTATGCTGGGGTATGCCCGTTTCATGATGACCATGACCCATCAATGTCTGTGCATGTAGATAAACAAATTTATCGTTGTTTTGCCTGCGGAGCTGGTGGGAATGTATTTACCTTTGTGCAAAACTATGAGAATGTTGGCTTTGTTGAAGCGGTAAAACGCGTTGCTGAAATTGAAAATATACCTTTTGATTATGATGTTGGTTCGAGTGTACCAAAAGTAGATCCAGCAAAAAAGGCATTATACAATGTATTGAATGATGCAATTGAATTTACAAGTTATGAATTAAAATCACAAGAAGGAAAACCATTTTACGAGTATTTAAAGAGTCGTAATATTAATGATGCAATTTTGGAGAAATTCCAAATTGGATATAATCCAATCAATGATAAACTGTATCATTTCCTACATGCGAAAAAGCATAGTGATGAAGATATTATAAAAACAGGTGTGGTACGTCTTACGCAACAAGGATTGCGTGATGTATTCTATCATCGATTTATGATTCCAATTCATGATAGTTATGGAAATCCTGTAGGATTTACAGCACGTATTATTGATGCATCAAGTGATGCAAAATACATCAATACTTCGGATACGCCAATTTATAGTAAAGGACACTTATTATTTAATTATCATCGAGCTAAGGATGAAGCAAGAAAAAGTGGTATAATTTATGTAGTGGAAGGTGCAATGGACGTACTTGCCTTGGAAAAGGCGGGAATCACCAATGGTGTTGCAACTCTTGGTACTGCAGCTACAGATAGTCAGTGTAAACTGATTCGTTATACCAATGCGAAAGTATACTTATTTTACGATGGTGATAAAGCAGGTCAAGAAGCAACCTATAAATTTGGTTTATTGAGCCAAAAACAAGGACTCCAAGTAGAAGTTGTAAAAAATGAACTTGGATTAGATCCTGATGAAATTATTGAAACTTACGGAATTGAAGAATTACAAAGTATTTGTAAGAAGACAATTTCGTGGATAGAGTTTATGATGAATTATTTAGCTAAGAAGTTTAACTTAGCAAATTATTCAGAAAAAAAAGAATATGCAAAGCTTGTTGGTGAACAAATTGCAAAACTGAAAGATGATTTTGAAAAAGAAAATTATTATTCATTATTGCAAGAATACAGCGGGTTTGATTTACGGAATATGAATCAACAGCCACAAACACCTACGCAAACGATTGTTGAAAATACAAATGTTTTGCGTAAGCCTCAACCAGGTATCGAAGTGGCACAATATCATATCCTGAGTCAATTGTTGTTAGCAAAACAAGCCGGTGAGATCTTTCGACATGAACTAGGATTTCTACCTACAGATGCGTATAATCAATTAGCGCTTGCTATGATTAACCATTATCGTGAACATGATACGATTGAAGTAGCCGATTTGCTAAACGCTTTAGAAGAAAAAGAAATGAAGGAACTTCTGTTACATGTGGTGGACTGGAAATTAGCCTATCCAGAGTATTCAGATGTATTGCTTCGCGATTCCATCAAAAAAATCAAACGATGTATGATGGATGAGAAAATTAAGAACTTAAGACAACAAGCTACAGAATTGAGCGACCCTAAACAAAAAGCGAATATAGCTGTAGAAATCGCTAAGTTGAAAAGAGAGAAAGGGGATTACTAATATGGCAAAAAAGAAAGTATTAGATGAAGTAAAAACATTAGATCAGGTAAAAGAGGATCTATTAAAAACACATAAAGAAAAAGGTAAAATTACCCAATCTTATATTGATAAACAAGTAGAACACTTGGATTTATCTGATCAAGATACTGAGGATCTATTCGCTTGGTTTACACAAAATAACATTCCAATTGATGAAGATGACTTAGAAATTGACGAAAGTACAATCGTTGAAGGAAAAGATGACAAAATCGATGTGGAAGATGTTGATGATGTTGATGATGCTTTGCTTAGTGAACTAGGTGAAGATGAAGAAGAAGATAAAAAAGAATTAAGTGATTTGGAAACGTTGGAACAATCCTTTGCGGCAAGTAGCCAAAGTAAAGTGAATGATCCCGTTAAGATGTACTTAAAAGAAATTGGACGTGTAGAATTACTTGATCCAAAAGAAGAACCAGAAATTGCCAAACGTATTCAAGAAGGTGATGAAGAAGCGAAAAAGAAATTGATTGCAGCAAACCTTCGTCTTGTTGTTTCGATTGCCAAAAAATATGTAGGACGTGGAATGTTATTCCTTGATTTAATTCAAGAAGGTAACATGGGTCTAGCAAAAGCAGTAGAGAAATTTGACTATACAAAAGGGTTTAAATTCTCAACATATGCAACATGGTGGATTCGTCAAGCAATTACACGTGCGATCGCTGACCAAGCACGTACGATTCGTATTCCAGTACATATGGTGGAAACCATCAATAAACTGACAAGAATTCAACGTCAACTTGTACAAGATCTAGGACGTGATCCAACTGCAGAAGAAATCGCAGAAAAAATGGGTGGAATTACACCAGAAAAAGTTCGTGAGATTCAAAAAATTGCCCTTGAACCAGTTTCGTTAGAAACACCAATTGGTGAAGAGGATGATTCTCACTTAGGTGACTTTATAGAAGATAAAGATGCAATGTCACCAGATGAATATGCAAATAACCAATTGTTGAAAGATGAAATCAATATGGTTCTTCAAGGGTTAACAGAACGTGAAGAAAAAGTATTACGTTTACGTTTTGGACTTTATGATGGACGCACAAGAACGCTCGAAGAAGTAGGTAAAGAATTTAATGTAACACGTGAACGTATTCGTCAAATTGAGGCGAAAGCGTTACGTAAACTAAAACACCCAACACGTTCGAAACGTTTAAAAGACTTCATGGACAAACAATAGAATGAAAATTTCCAAAAGACTTCAAGCAATTGCGGACTTCGTCGATCAAGATGCAATAATCGCGGATATTGGGTGTGATCATGCACAACTTGCTTGTGCGCTAGTCAACGATGGAATCGCAAAAAAGGCATATGCTTGTGATATTGGTCGTGAGCCATTAGAGGCTGCGAAAAAAACAATCGAAAGAAGTGAATGTACAGATAAGGTTGAAGCAATCTTGTGTGATGGACTGGAACTTGTTCCAGCAGATGCAGATATCTTTATCATTGCTGGAATGGGCTTTGAAACGATAAAACATATTCTTGAAAATAGTGAGGATAAGTTAAAACAAGCTCGTAAAATTATTATTCAATCCAATAAAGATGTAGAAAAACTAAGAATGTTCATCAGTGAAAAACGCTATCATATTCAGGAAGAAGTTGTTGTTCACGATCATCATTACTATCAAATTTTGGTGTTTGATGTGGCATGTGATGAGCCATTATCAAACGATGAAATTATGTTTGGACGCCGTATGGTAAAAAACAGTGTATTTCACCAATTTTGGTTCTCTCAACTAAAGAAATTTGAAGAAATCTACGCTGGAATGGAAAAAGAAGGTAGTAAAAAACAAGCAATTGGTGAAATTATCGAAAGAATTCAAAAGGAAATTGGAGTGTAAGACTCCCAATTTCCTTTTTTTTGAAGTAAAATAAACATAACAAGAAAGAAGGGGTGTAATGATAGAAAAATATACGATTTCCTTAGCAGATGTTTCTTTTGATCAATATAGTCATTTATTTGGTCCACACGAAGCATATCTGGATGTGATACGTAACTACTATAAAGTGGAAATGGTGTTTCGTGAGGAAAGTGTATCCATTATGCATGTGGATGAAGAAATTGCAAAACGAATTGAAAAAGTAATTCGTTATATGATAAGTGCAAACGATGGAGGCTTACAAGTAAGAGAACGAGAAGTGTTATATGCATGTAAGCTTGCTGATCAAGGAAAACTCGACAAACTTGAAAAGATACATAAAGAAGTAATTAACCGAACAAACGATGGAAAGATCATCTATCCAAAAACATTAGGACAATCCTACTTGTTTAAATGTATGCGTGAAAAGGATATCGTTTTTGCTACTGGGGTTGCTGGAACTGGGAAAACCTATCTTGCAGTAATGTATGCGGTAAATCTATTAAAGAAAAATGATGTAGAAAAAATCATCTTAACTAGACCTGCAGTAGAAGCAGGGGAGAGTTTAGGGTTTTTACCAGGTGATTTAAAGGAAAAAGTAGATCCTTATCTAACGCCTTTATATGATGCATTAAATGATGCATTAGGAGCAGATAGTGTGCAACGATTGATCGATAAAGGTGTTATTGAGATTGCACCATTAGCATATATGCGTGGTCGTACATTAAATAATGCATTTATTATTCTTGATGAAGCACAAAACTCGACAAAATCGCAAATGAAGATGTTTTTAACACGTATGGGATTTAATTCCAAAGTTGTGGTTACTGGAGATGTTACACAAATTGACTTAATCAAGAAGCATGATTCTGGATTGTTGAGTGCACGACAAGTATTACAAAATATTGAAGATATCGCATTTGTTGAATTAACAAGTGCAGATGTTGTAAGAAACCCATTGGTTCAAAAAATTATTGATGCTTACGAAAAGTTCGATGAAAATTAAGGATTAGAATAAAAAGAAGTGAATACTAAATAGGTGATATTATGAAGAAAATTTTACTTATTGGAGCATTCCTTCTTTTTTTATTTTGGAATAAGAATAGTTATGTTGATTTAGAAGATTATCAATCAAAGGAAATTGAAGTTGAAATAAAAGGAGAAGTATTGCATCCTGGAGTTTATCAACTGCCTTACAATGCAAAAACGAAGCAACTTGTAGAAAAAGCACAACCTTTAGAACACGCGGATACATCAACGCTTAATTTATCAAAACAACTTCGTCATGAAGATGTAATTGTTATACCAGCTAAAAGTGAACGACAAAAGATCAGTATAAATGCTGGTTCTATTGAAGAATTAGCAAGTCTACCAGGTATTGGTCCAGCAACTGCTCAAAAAATCGTAGACTATCGAAATGAACATGGTGCATTTCAAAATGTTGAAGATATTATGCAGGTAAAGGGAATTAAGGAAAAGCTGTTTCTAAAGATTAAGGATTATATCTGTTTATAATGCAATACATTGGATATATATGGATTAGTGCAATACTGCTAATCATCAATAGAGAACCTAAGACAAATCTTCTAATCATCATTTTGTCAATCGGCTATCTAACGTATAAAACACGTAGATTTATGCTGTTTTGGTTTGTTGTGTTATGTGCATTTAATACACTGTTAATAAAGGAAGTTCCAGAAATACCTGCACATACGATCATTGAAGTCATCGATGTAAAAGAAGGATATGTAGTTGGGAGAAGTGATAAGCAAAAGGTGTACATCTACAATATTGATAATGTAAGTTTTCATGATGTTATCCATTTTGAAGGAAGTTATGAGAAAATTCATTCATATCAAAATCTTCATACATTTTCTTTTATGCAATATGCAAATCAAGAGGGAGCATATTATCAAGCGTATGCAAATGATTTTACAGTGCTCGCAAAAAGCAATTCACTTAAAGCAAATATGTATACATGGATTTCTCGACAAGATTCACCAGCTAAAGTATATTTTTTAAATACTTTGTACAATCAAAAACAAGAGATGATGGAAATGACATTTTTAAGTGGGTTTCACATATATCTACTTGTCTCTTTACTAACAAAACATACAAAATTTCATAAATGGCCAACCATTCTTGTTTATTCAAGTGTTGCCTTAGTCCTTTTTCCTTTACGTTTTTATATGCTTTCTTTATGTGTGCGTGCAGCAATCGAATGTTTGTTTCCAAAACTGGAAAAAGCATATAAGATTCACGCATGGGCATTTATGCTGTTATGTTACGATCCAAATTATTTGTATCATCTAGGATATGTGATTTCTATAAGTTTAGCAACTATCTCGATTTTTAATGTCGAAAAGCGATCGCGACTATGTCTTACTTGTTTGGTGTTAATTCCAATTCATCTATACTTCTTTCATGAAGTTAATATATTTGCAATTTTATGGTTTTCTTGGATTCAATATCTAAATACACTTATGTTTATCGTTAGTCTAATTGGACTAGTCATTCCGCAAATCTTTGTATTTGTAGATTATATATTGCAAATACAAGTATTTCTAACAAGTTTAAAAATTGAGCAACTTACAATCTATGGATTTCCACATGTACTTTGGTTAATTACGTGGATATATCTTGTTTTGTGTATGATTAGTTATCGAAAGAAAAAGTATGTCATATATCTAGCAATCTTATTAATAATTCAACACCAAATTCAATTTATCTTACCTTATGGTGAGGTAATGTTTATTGACGTTGGTCAAGGTGATACGATACTCATTCGTGAACCATTTTATGGAAAGACGATGCTAATTGATGTAGCAGGTCACATAAAAAGAGATATAGCAAATGAGGTAATTTATCCAGTCTTAAAATCAAAAGGCATACGGAAAATTGACGTTGTTGCAATTAGTCATGATGATTATGATCATTCTGGTGGCTTAGATACACTTAAAAAGTTAATTCCTATTGATACAGTAGTACGTAGTGGAAACATTCAACTAGATCAATTGCATTTTACAAATTTGAATGAACAACCAACTTCACTAGATGAAAACGAAAAAAGCATGGTTCTATTTGCTCATATCTATGGTTTTAACTATTTATTTACTGGCGATGCTGGACTTGAAGTAGAAGATAAAATTATTCAAAGATATCGACAACTAGACATAGACATATTAAAGGTGAGTCATCATGGTTCCAATAGTGGCACGGGATCCAACTTTCTTTCTGTGATACAACCTCATCTAGCGATAATAAGTAGTGGATACAATAATACATATAATCATCCACATGATGAAGTCATCGAAAATCTAAAGAAACAACGCTCACATATCTTTAATACACAAACACATGGGAGTATTCATTTTTATTTTATTAAAAACTTTCAACTCGTTGGGACAGCGACGCAAGAGTTTGGTATAATAACAAAGGAATGAATTATACACTTATAGGAAGCGAGAGCTATCTTCGCAAACGAAAACTAAATCAATTAAAAAAAGAGCATGATATTAACGATATGAATTTAATTACCTTTGACTATACAAAGGATACGATGGATCATATTTTAGAAGAATGTAACACCATGCCTTTTTTTAGTGAACATAAAATGGTCGTTATTCAAAATTGTACGTTTTTTGGAGCATCAAATAAAGATACTGTAGATGAACTTGTTCACTACTTAGAAGCACCAAATCCAACAACGATTGTTGTTTTGGATTATGATGGAAAAAAAGATGCAAGAAAGAAAGTTGGAAAAGACCTAGCAAAACTGACAAAAGAGTTTCGTTTTGAGCAAATTAGTGAGGAAGAACGAAATCGAATGATTCGTGAAGAATGCCAAAAACGTCAAATCACAATGGATCAAGGAGCATTACGAGAGTTTCAAATACGTGTAGGACTTGATTTGAACCGTTTGTATACAGAGTTAGATAAACTTGAATTGCATGGTGGTCAAATTACGAAAGAAGTCATAGAAGCGCTTATTAGTCGTCCTATTGAAGATGATACATTCTTGTTAAGTAATGCAATATTTACGCATGATACAAAAAAAGTGTTCTCATTGATTCAAGATTTTAAACAAAACAATGTAGAAATTATTGCGCTTATTGGTTTACTTGCTGCACAGTTCCGTTTTCTAGTGCAAGTACAAACACTGAAAAATGAAGGATACACAAATGATAATATCGCGCGTGAGTTAAGTACATCACCAGGTCGCATTTGGCACACAGTTAAAAATGTAGGACAATATCGTAAAGAGGATTTACTCACAATTCTTAAGGATTTATCAATACTCGATCAAGATATTAAAACAGGACGTATAGATAAACAACAAGGGTTTGAAGTCTTCTTACTAAAACATACGATGTAACATAGAAAAAAGGTTGTGGAATGAAATCCGCAACCTTTAATTTATTCATTTACTATTTTACTGCGTTAACAGCTTTTGCTAAACGTGCTTTTTGTCTAGAAACATAATTCTTGTGATGGATGTTACTAGTAATTGAACGGTCTAATTGTTTGCTAGCTTCAGCGTATGCTTTAGTAGCAGCGTCCTTGTCGTTAGCTTCAACAGCACTTAAAACAGCTTTAATAGCAGTTTTAATTTTTGTTTTTTGTGATGCGTTAGCTAAACGTTTTTTATCATTAGTAATAACACGTTTCTTTTGAGATTTAATGTTAGGCATTCTGACACCTCCTAATTTCAATGCCTTAACATTATAGCAATTGAATAAATAAAATGCAATAACAACCTTTAACTTTTAGGTAACTTCAAGTATAATGGTAAAGATTGGGGTGATGGTATGAAAAATATACGAATTGTATTCATGGGAACACCAGAATTTGCATGTTCCATTTTGAAGAGTTTAGTTGATGCAAAATACGACGTTGTCGGTGTGGTGAGTCAACCAGATAAACGCGTTGGAAGAAAGCAAATCATTCAAGAAACTCCAGTTAAAAAACTTGCGTTGAGTTATGGAATTCAAGTGTTTCAACCATTGAAAATCAAAGATGATTATCAAGAGATACTCGAAACAAAACCAGATCTTATCGTAACATGTGCATATGGACAATTTATTCCTGAAGTGGTATTACAAGCACCAACATATGGAGCGCTAAATGTACATGCTTCTTTACTACCTAAATTAAGAGGTGGAGCACCAATCCATAAAGCAATTATTTATGGTGAAAAAGAAACGGGTGTTTCAATCATGCGAATGGTAAAGAAAATGGATGCTGGAGATTACATGTTGCAAGAGAAAGTTGCAATTACTGATGAAGACACTGCAGGAAGTTTACATGACAAACTGATGATTGCAGGTGCTAAAGCGATCACAGAAGCCATTCCTTTACTTGTTGAAGGAAAAGCGATCTTTACACCGCAAGATGAAAGTAAAGCAACATTTGCTTACAATATTTCAAAAGAAGAAGAAGTTATTGATTTAAGCAAACCTGTAGATGAAGTTTACAATCAAATTAGAGGTTTAATTCCATGGCCAGTTGGTTACATTATGTTTTGTGAACGAAAGTTAAAAATTCATGGTGTAGCACGAACAACAGTAGAAACAAATGAGCCTGTAGGAACTGTATTTCGCAAACAAGGAGATAAGAAAGGATTGTATCTTTCATGTCTAGGAGGATGCTTACAACTTACTAAAGTTCAACTAGAAGGGAAAAAAGCCTGTAGCTGTGCAGAATTCATTAATGGAAATGGCGACAGGATAGTACTTTGCCGATGAAAACAGAGAAGATCGTATTATGTGCCTTTGGGGCAGCGTTAACATTTCTAGCAACAGTGATTATCGTATTACCGATGCCAGGAATGGGGTATGTAAATTTTGGTGATTCCATTATTTATTTATTTGCTTGTACACTAAATCCATTAGCTGCATTTTTTGTAGGTGGTGTAGGTAGTGCATTAGCAGATATATACTTAGGATATACACAGTTTGCGATATTTACATTAATTATCAAAGGTATAGAAGGATGTGTGGTTGCATATCTATTTCATAAAATAAAAACAACCTATCGTGTAGCTGCATTTGTTTGTGGAGCTCTGATAATGATTGCTGGGTATTATGTAACAGATGTGATCTTATTACAAGATTTCATTGCTGCTTTACCAAGCATACAAGGAAATCTCGTACAAGGTGGCGTATGTGTAATCTTCGCATTACTTGCATATCAACCATTTGTGCGAATTGCCAACAAATATAAAAAAGATTAAATAAAATAGAGGAGAATGTATTTGAAACAGTCAAATATTCGTAACTTTTCAATTATTGCACATATCGACCATGGGAAAAGCACGCTGGCTGACCGTATTTTAGAACTTACGGAAACAGTAGAGATGCGTGAAATGAAATCACAGTTGCTCGATAGCATGGATTTGGAAAGAGAACGTGGAATTACAATTAAATTAAATGCAGTACAATTGAAATATACTGCAAAAGATGGTGAGGACTATATCTTTCACTTGATTGATACACCAGGTCACGTCGATTTTACCTATGAAGTATCACGCTCACTAGCGGCTTGTGATGGAGCGGTTCTTGTTGTTGATGCAGCACAAGGAATTGAGGCGCAAACCCTTGCAAATGTATATTTAGCATTAGATAATGATTTGGAAATTCTACCTGTCATCAACAAAATTGATTTACCTAGTGCTCGACCAGATGAAATCATGCAAGAAATTGAAGATGTTATCGGTTTAGATGCAAGCTATGCACCACAAATATCTGCAAAAAGTGGATTACATGTCGTGGATGTATTAGAAGCTATCGTAAAATATATACCAGCACCAACAGGTGATGTAAATGCACCACTAAAAGCACTTGTTTTTGATTCGGTTTACGATCCATATCGTGGTGTTCTTGCACTAATATCAATTAAAGAAGGAAGCATTAAAGTTGGAGATATGATTAAGTTCATGGCAACTGGAGCTGAATATGAAGTGTTAGAAGTGGGAATACGAAATCCAAAAGAGGTCAAGAAGCAACAACTTGTGACTGGTGAAGTTGGATGGATTAGTGCTGCTATTAAATCTGTAAAGGATGTACGTGTAGGGGATACAATTACTATCAAAAACAATCCTGCTGCACAGCCACTTGCTGGATATCGTATTATGAATCCAACAGTATATTGTGGACTTTATCCAATCGATAATGCCAAATACAACGATATGCGTGAAGCACTAGAGAAGCTACAATTAAATGATGCAGCCTTACAATTTGAGCCTGAAACATCACAAGCCCTTGGATTTGGGTTCCGTTGTGGATTTCTAGGTTTATTACATATGGATGTAATTCAAGAACGTATTGAACGTGAATACAACATCCCACTGATTGCAACTGCACCAAGCGTTGTATATCATGCCTATTTAACAGATGGATCTATGGTTCAAGTAGATAACCCAAGTTTTCTACCAGACCCACAAAAAATCGACCATATTGAAGAACCTTATGTAAAAGCGTCAATTATGGTTCCAAATGACTTTGTTGGGCCAGTTATGGAGCTTTGTCAAAAGAAACGTGGAAACTACAAAGATATGATTTATATTGATGATACAAGAATGAATTTAATCTATGAACTTCCACTATCAGAAATCGTGTTTGATTTCTTTGATCGTTTAAAATCATTAAGTAAAGGTTATGCAAGTTTTGATTATGAGCTTATTGGATATCAAACATCACGCCTTGCAAAAATGGATATCTTACTAAATGGGGAAATCGTCGATGCCTTGAGTACCATCGTACACCGTGATTTTGCATATAACCGTGGAAAATCGATTGTTGAGAAATTAAAGAAATTGATTCCAAAGCATCAATTTGAAATTCCAATTCAAGCAGCAATTGGTGGAAAGATTATTGCCCGTAGTAACATTAAGTCTTTACGTAAAAACGTACTTGCTAAATGTTATGGTGGGGATATCTCACGTAAGAAAAAGTTATTAGAAAAACAAAAAGAAGGAAAGAAGCGCATGAAATCTGTTGGTTCTGTTGAAGTGCCACAAGAAGCATTTATGTCTGTTCTTTCTATGGATGAAGAAAACTAAGCCAGAATAAATGGCTTAGTTTTTTTGAAATTTTTTATTATATAGTGCTGTAAATTTTACGATATTCGCTTGGTGTTAGATTGTATTGATTTTTAAATATCCGGATGAAGTGTTCCACATTTTCATAGCCAATTTCATTGCTTATATCACTAATGGAGATATTGGTATCTGTTAGTAAAGCTAGTGAAATATCCAATCGTGTCGTACGTAAAATTTTTGTAAATGTAGAGTTTGTTACTTTTTTTATTAATCGAGAAGTATACTCAATGGTAAAATGAAAGTGTTTAGCTACATCATCAAGTGTTATATCTTTATAATTATCTTTAATAAACCGAACAAGTTCATATGCTTGAGTTCGGTTTTTATTTACTTCAGGAGGAAGTTCGCATGTATCTTCATAATTACGTAAGATTTTTGCAAACAGAGAAGTAAGATTGTTATTTAAAAGTTCGTTGAAATAAATTTCTTTATTTATATACTCTAGAAAGATATCCATAATCAATGATTCTATTTCCTTGTCGTCGTTGGTGTGAAATATTATATAATCTGTTGCTTGAGGAGCGTAAAGATTATGCATAAAAAACTTAGATAAAATATTGTTGCTACGCAAGAAGTTCAGAAACATATCTTCAAAAGTTGCACGGCGTATAACGATATCGATGACAATACTTTCATCAAAAACAGAGATGTTATGAATGATTTCGGGAGGAATCAAACAAACATCTCCTTTTTTCATATCAAATGAAATATCACCAATGGTTTGCTTACAACTACCTTCCAATACATAGAGTAATTCAAAGAAATTATGTTTATGCGGATTGTTTGGAGAATAACAATTGTGTTTTTGGACAAATATATTTTGCTTTGAAGAAGTATCAAAAAACCATTCTTCAAGATAAATAGGTGGAATGGTATCTTTAAGATCAGGTATTATCAAATTATGCTCTTTAACAAACTCTATATCGAGGTTATCTAAAAATATTTGTAACGATTGTTTGTCTTTTCTGGCATCATAATAATCTTTATAGAAAAGCTCGTAATCATTCAATGTGGTAATTCGATTATGTAATTCTTGTTGGTTCATTTAATTCACCTCATAATAATTGTACGAGAAATGTCAAAAAATATCAATCGAATAGACAGTTTTAGACCATTTTATAAATGTAAGCGCTTTGTTATGATTTGAATGTAAAGAAAACAACATAAAACAAAATCGTGAGAGGTTCTTAAAATGAGTGATAAAACAATCTTAGAAGTTAAAAAAATGAATAAACGCTTTGGAGCAACGATTGCTTTACGTGATGTTGATTTTATCTTGAAGCGTGGAGAAATCCATGGGCTTATTGGAGAAAATGGTTCTGGAAAATCAACTCTGTCTTCAATAATTGCAGGTATCCAAAAAGCAGATAGTGGAGAAATGTACTTCCAAAATAATGTACACCAACCAACTAGTATGATTGATGCATTACACAAAGGTGTTGGAATGGTTGTACAAGAAAGTGGAACTATTGCAGGAATTAGTATTGCTGAGAATATTTTCTTAGGAGAATCTGCAGCATTCAAAAAAACTGGATTTATTAATCGTAAAAAGATGAATCAAGAAGCAGCTAAGGCTTTGGATATCATTCAAGCAAATCACATTGCTCCACAGGCATTAACATCAAGCATTGATTTTCAAGATCGAAAACTTATTGAAATTGCAAAGGTAATGTATAAAAATCCAGATGTGCTAATCGTTGATGAGACAACCACAGCTTTATCACAAAGAGGAAGAGAAACTATCTATGAACTTATGAAAAAGATGGTTCAAGAAGATAAAGCAGTTATTTTTATCTCTCATGATTTAGAGGAATTGATAGAAGTATGTAATATCGTTACTGTATTACGTGATGGAAATATCATCAAAAGTTTGCCTAAAGCAGAGTTTGATGAGGACATAATCAAGCAATTGATGGTAGGGCGTGAACTCGATGGTCACTACTACCGTGTCGATTACGATAAAGAAATTTCAGAGGAAGTTGTCTTAGAAGCCACAAAACTACACAAAGGTGACAGATTAATTGACATTAATCTTAAACTACATAAAGGAGAAATTCTTGGCATTGGTGGTTTGTCACATAGCGGAATGCATACCTTAGGAAAATGTCTATTTGGTTTTGAATCACTAGATACAGGAAAAGTAATTGTTGAAGGATGCACAAAACCAATTGTTAATGAAAAAACAGCGATGAAAAGTGGAATTGGATATGTCTCAAAAGACCGTGACGTTGAAGCTCTTTCACTAAAATCAAGTATAAAATCAAATATATCAATTGTTGGATTAGATAAGATTAAAAGTAAAAAACATCTTATTACAAAGAAAAATGAGAACACTTATGTTAAAGAACAAGTTGAAAGGCTAAGCATCAAATGTCGTACGATGGAACAAACTGTACAGGAACTATCCGGTGGTAACAAACAAAAAGTAGTATTCGGAAAGTGGATAGCAAGAGATTCATCAATACTAGTTCTTGATTGCCCAACGCGTGGGGTAGATATTGGTGTAAAACAAGCGATGTATCAGCTAATTTATAAACTTTCACAAGAAGGAAAATCATTCATTATTATTTCTGAAGAATTGAGTGAGTTGATTGGAATGTGTGATCGAATCTTAATAATGAAAAATGGACAAATATCTGAATCATTTAATCGAAATGAAAACTTAAGTGAATCTGATATTATTGATTCCATGATTTAGGGAGGAACGAAATGAAATTTGATAAACAAAAAATAATAGATTTTGCCCCATTGCTGGGATTATTAATTTTAGTTGTATTATATGTCATTGCAATGCAAGGTGATATTTCTCCTTACAATATTAAAATCTTAATTAATCAAGTAGTTATTACAGCGATTGTCGCAACTGGAGCAATTTTCATATTTTCTATTGGTGCATTCGATATTTCCCTAGGAGCTTCAACCGCTGTAAGTGCTATGACTGGTGCGTTGGTATTAAATGCAACAGGATCTGTTCCTCTTATGTTTCTAACATGTTTAGTTGTTGGAATGGGGATTGGCTTATTTAATTCAACCCTAGCAGCAATCTTCAACTTGCCTGCTTTCGTTACTACTATTGCTATGTTAAGTATTCTTGGTTCGGTAGTAGAGTTATTATTAGCAGGAAATTCACAACTTGCAGTTGATGCTGCACTTGTTAAACCGTTTGATTCAGTGATAGTAAAGGTTGTGCTAACTCTAGTATACTTTGCAATCTGTGCATTCTTGCAACACTTCACGAAATTAGGAAGAAGTAACATGTTTTTAGGAGATAGTCCAATTTGTGCAAAACAAAGTGGTTTGTCACCAAAAAAACTAACTATTATTGTATTTGTTTTAGCTGGTATAGGTGTTGGAATTGGTGCTTTTCTAACGATAGTTAGAGCACCAGTTCTCGGAAAAACAACGGCAGCGTCTATTGGAATGGATGTCTTGATGGCCATTGTCTTTGGTGGGATGCCCTTGTCAGGAGGATCAAGAACAAAGATTACCGCAGCTATTGTAGGAGCAATATCAATCGCCTTACTAAATCAAATATTGCCTGTATTTGGCTTAGATACGGGTATGGCACAAACAGTAAAAGCCGTATTATTTCTTGGGGTAGTATTTGTAGCAAGTATGGGATATCGCGAGAAAATGTTACCGCGTTAATTTGGTAAGCACACAAAAAAAGTGTTCACATATGAAAAATGGAGGAAATTATGAAAAAGTTAAAAAATTTATTTGTAACATCACTATGTCTAATTCTAGCATTAACCACACTTACAGGATGTGGTAGTAGTAGCGATGAATCATCAGCCAAAAAAGGGATTGATGATATGGATACTGTGAAAATTGGAGTGTTGGTCTACGATTCAACAGATTCTGAAGTTATTGCGTTTAAAAAATACTATCAAGACTATATTGCTAAAAACTACCCAGTAGAATTTGTTTATTCAGATACAATCAGTACTGCTGAAGAGGAAGTTGCTGCAATAGAAAATATGATTAATACGAAAGCAAAAGGAATTATTTCGTTCTCAGATCAAGACCGTACTGCTAGTGTAAAGATGTGTGAAGAAGCTCAAATCTACTATGCTGTAGGAGCAGGAACATTAACAGAAGAGCAATATGAAGAACTAAAAGGAAATCCATACTACGTAGGATCAGTTGGACCGTCTTTAGAGACTGAAGAGAAAGTTGGTTACGACATGGCTAAGCACTACATTGATGCAGGTGCAAAAAACTTCTTAGTATATGCTGGTGGATACCCATTTGTTGACATGCACAAGAAGAGAACAGACGGAATGATTAAAGCATTTGAAGAAGCTGGAGTTACATATACGCTAGGCGAAAATGGTGGTTTAGGAAGATTCACTAGTGACGAATACAAAATTGATACAATTGATGGATTTCCAGATGAAGCAGGTGCATTCTTTGGGACAGTTGGGCAAAAAGTTGCTGAAAAAGACTTAGAAGTAGTTGTTACAGCAGCGTTAGGAGTTGAACTCTTTGGTGCTAGTATTTCACAAGCAAATCCAAACTTAAAACTAGGAACAGTTGCATCTTTTACAGATGCTTACACAGAAGCATTTAATGCAAATCCAGCACAAGTTGATTACTTAGCAGGTAAATATGCATCATCAATTGGACCAGTCTTTGTTGCAATGTTTAACGCAATAACAGGAAATGTCGATGTAACTAGAGATGGTGGAAATGCATTTAACCTGAGTCAAGAATACTGGGTGGCAATTGGTACAGATGCTTACAATAAAATGTCTGAAATTGCAAACAGCACAGAAAAGCCAGCATACACAAAAGGAGACTTAGATGAATATATAAAACTTGTTAATGATAAAACAACATTTGAAGATTTCAAATCATTCGTAGAATCATCTACATTTAAAGATATTGAAAATATGCATAAATAATAAGAAGAGGTGACTTATGAAAAAACATAGCAATAATTGGGTAGGTAATACAGTAAAAACGTTATTTATTCCCATATTTACCGCACTGTTGTTTGTTATCATCTGTGAGGCAAATGGATTGCATTTAGTTGAAACACAAGGACATGTGTTAACCTTGATACGATCAACTGTTGTGATTGGATGTACTTCATGGGCTCTAGCATTGAACTTAAACTCTGGTCGGTTTGATTTCTCAATCGGTTCGATTGCTCTATTATCTTCCATGATAAGTGCGAAGCTAGTCATTATGTTTGATTTACCTGTAATTGCTATGCTTGTTATTGGAGTTATCTTAGGAGGAATTCTAGGCTGTATTTCAGGAGTATTATATGTACTTCTGAAACTGCCGCCTATCATTACTTCATTAGGGGTAACCTTAATTTATGAGGCATTCACTTTTGTAGTAACAAATGGAGAAGGTTTACTAATTTCAACGAATTTAAATCTATTGGAAATATCAACCATTCCTTGGTTAACTGCGATTGGAATCGTTGGATTAACTAGTATTTATATATTGATGAATAAAACGACTTTTGGTTACAATCACAAAGCTTTGCAATATGGACAAAAAATCTCAAACAATACAGGAATTAATGAAACAAAAAATGCAATTTTAAGTTATACTTTTGCAGGATTGTTAATGGGTGCTGTAGGTTGTATTAATCTTACAACCAAAGGAACTGCTTCTGTAAGCATTAACTTTTCATCGATTTCAACAATGTTTGTCGCATTCTTACCATTATTTATTGGTGGGTTTATTGGACGCTTCAGCGAAGAAAGAATTGGAATCTTTCTTGGAGCGATTACTTCAGCACTAATCACTTTAGGATTTGTACGCTTAGATGTATCAAGTCAAATGCAATCACTAGTAAATGCAGTTATTCTATTGCTGTTCTTGGTATATTTAAATAACGAACAGAAGCTCGTACAGTTATTTAGGGGACGTAAATGAAAAAGTATAAAGGAATAATCTTCGATTTAGATGGTGTTATTTGTTCAACAGATGAACTACACTATCAAGCATGGAAAAGCATTGCAGATGAATTGCACTTGCACTTTGATAAAAGTATCAATGATATGTTACGTGGAATTGGACGTAAAGAAAGTATGGAAATCATACTAAAAGAAAATCATACTACTAAATCTGTACAAGAAGTTGAAGAACTTGCAGCAAAGAAAAATGAAGTGTATTTGTATCTATTGAAAAACTATGGGCCTGGAAATCTAACCGATGAGGTAGCTAATACATTAAAGAAAGTAAAGGATTTAGGTTATAAAATTGCCATTGGTTCATCTAGTAAAAATGCTAAATTAATTTTATGCCAGTTAGGAATTATTGATTGGTTTGATGTTATTAGTGATGGAACAAATATTACAAACACAAAACCTGATCCTGAAGTTTTTATCAAGGCTGCAGAATACTTACATCTCGATATAAGCGATTGTTTAGTAATTGAAGACGCAGAGGTTGGAATTGATGCTGCTATAGCTGGTGGCTTTGCGTGTGCTGGTATTGGCATTGCAAGCAAACACAAGGATGTAACTTATTCACTAACAACGTTTAGTGATTTATTACAATATATTTAGATATTTATAGCCGAAAATAGTTAGTTTTAAGTTAATTATTTTCGACTATTTTTTATAAATGGAGGAACTATGTTGGAATTAAACAAAAAACCATTTTACTTACAAGAAGAAGCTGAGAAATGGGTATATAAAACACTTGAAAATATGAGTGTTGATGAAAAGATTGGACAATTGTTTTGTCCGATTGGATATGCTACGGATAAGGGATACTTACAAAACGAATTCATTCATCGTCATGTGGGTGGTTTGATGTTTCGTCAGGCAGATAGTAATGCACTTTACGAAACTTATGGATATTTACAAGAACAAGCAAAAATTCCAATGCTTCTTGCTGCTAATTTAGAAGCAGGAGGTACTGGATTATTAACAGACGGTACTTCTTTTGGAATGCCTTTGCAAGTTGCAGCAACAAATGATGAACAAATGGCATATGCGTTAGGCGATATTTCTTGTGCTGAAGCAAGTAGCGTTGGATGTAATTTTGCTTTTGCACCAATTGTAGATATCGATTTAAATTATCACAATCCAATTACAAATGTAAGAACGTTCGGTTCTGATCAAAACAAAGTCATTGAATATGGAAGACAATATATCAAAGCAGCTAAAAAACATCAAGTAGTTACTTCTATTAAACATTTTCCTGGAGATGGAGTAGACGAAAGAGATCAACACATTCTTACGTCTGTAAATTCATTAGACAAAGAAGCATGGGATGAAAGTTTTGGTAAAGTCTATCAAGAATTAATTAATGAAGGAAGCTTAGCAGTGATGGCAGGCCATATTGCTTTACCGTCGTACCAAGAATATTTTTCGAAAGAAGAAGCTTTCAAGATTATACCAGCTTCATTATCAAAAGAATTACTGCAAGACTTACTACGTAAACAATTAGGATTTAATGGTTTAATTATCACTGATGCAACACCTATGGTTGGATTTTGCGCTGCAATGGAACGCGAAAAAGCTGTTCCTTTAGCAATTGAACATGGTTGTGATATGTTTTTATTCAATAAAGATCTAGCAGAAGATATTGAGTATATGCACAAAGGGTATAAAGATGGATTGTTGTCACAAAAACGTTTGGATGAAGCTGTTATAAGAATTTTAGCAACAAAAGCAGCAATTGGATTACCAGAAAAAGCTAAGAATAAACAATTGTTACCTAAAAAAGAGCAACTTTCTATCGTTGGATGTGATGCACATACTAAACTTGCAAAAACATGCGCAGATAAAGCAATCACGTTAGTAAAAGATACACAACGAATATTACCACTTTCTGCTAAAAAATATAAACGTGTATTGTTACAAATACTGGGAGACTGTGATTCAAACATTCGAGTATATGCACAATTTGCAAATACATTAAGAATAAATGGATTTGAAGTGTATCCTTATGCAAAAGAAGGATTTGACGAAAATGGAAGTATGCAAGTAGATTCGGTAGAACAGTTCAAACATAAATATGATTTAGTCATGTATATTGCAAATATCGAAAATGCAAGTAACAAAACAACAAATCGCATTAATTGGTTTACCTTCTTTGGTCAAGGTAATAATATTCCATGGTTTGTTGAAGAAGTGCCAACGCTGTTTGTTAGTGTTGCAAACCCTTACCACTTACTAGATGTACCAATGATTAAAACGTACGTTAATTGTTATTCTAATAATACACATGTTATTGAAGCGTGTATGGATAAGTTACTGGGGAAAAGTGAATTTAAGGGAGTTAATCCAATCGACCCCTTTTGCTCAAGAAAGGAACTAGAATACTGATGAAAGTAATCGATCTAAAAGTCAATCATTTAACCAATCCGTTGGGTCACAATCTTGATTCTATTACACTTTCTTGGCGCACGGATACGATAGTTGATACAAGTGAGGTGCTTGTCGCAACGGATCGTACTTTTGAACATCTTGTTTATCGAAGTGGAGATGTAGAGAATATCAATCAAATTTCATATGTTATTGATATTGATGTAAAACCACGAACACGTTACTTTTGGAAAGTATGTACGAAAAATAACGAAGGGGTTTGTGAAAGTGATATTGCTTATTTCGAAAGTGGAAAAAGAAATGAAGCATGGCTAGGGAAATGGATAACTAGTGAAAATAAAAAAGAGCAAAGTATTATTCTGCGTAAGGACTTTCACTCGCAGACAAAACCAGTGTCTGCAAGAATGTACATGGTAGGTTTGGGGTTGTATGAATTAGAAATTAATGGCAGAAAGGTCTCGAATGAAATACTGATGCCTGGATATCACGCATATGATGGATATATTCAGTATCAGTCTTTTGATGTCACAAGTTATCTTCAAGAAAACACAAATCAAATTGGTGTCATCTTAGGTAACGGTTGGTACAAAGGGCGGTTTGGTTTTGATGGAGGATATGAAAACCTATATGGTCAAAACTTGGCAATGATTTGTGAGTTATATCTTGAATATGAAGATGCTAGTGAGCAAGTAATTGTTAGTGATTCATCGTGGACATGTTGTAAAAGCATGATCCTTGAAAATAATATTTATGATGGTGAGGTTCTATATGGAAATCAGTATTTGGACCATTACTCAATGATTGATATTTTTTCATCACTTGGACAAGTGAAAGAACTACCAGTAAGTTCATTTAGTCCATTACAAGAACGTAGAAATCCTGAGATTCAAATAACGGAAACTAAAAAGCCTGTATCGTTGTTTAAAGTAAAGTCAGGAGATTGGATTTTAGACTTTGGACAGAATATGGCAGGATGGGTTGAATTTGATGTTAATGAGAAAAAAGGAAAGAAAGTCATTTTACAATATGCTGAACATTTTCAGCATGATGAATTTTACAATGTGAATCTTAGAACTGCAAAATCAACATTTGTTTACCATTCTCTAGGAATCAAACAGCATGTACGACCACACTTTACATTCTTTGGTTTCCGATATGTAAAAGTAAGTGGGATTGAACAACCTAAGATTGAAGATTTTAAAGCTTGTGTAATCCACTCGCAGATGAAAACAACAGGAAAAATTGTAACAAAACTTCCACTAGTAAATAAGCTGGTAGAGAATATATTTTGGGGACAAAAGGGAAACTTTTTAGACATACCAACAGATTGTCCGCAACGTGATGAACGAATGGGGTGGACTGGCGATGCTCAAATTTTTTGTACTAGTGCTGCATATAACATGGATGTATCATTGTTTTTTGCAAAATACATGTATGATGTGAATTACGAGCAATCGCTCTTAAATGGAGCAGTCCCTAATATTGTTCCTCGTTTGAAATTATCAAGACCTGATGGATTTATTGATGGATATGGTGCTTCTCCATGGGCAGATGCAGCAACCATCATTCCATGGAATATGTATGTAATGAGTGGAGACATTGCGCTGCTTAAACAACAATATAAAGGTATGAAAGCGTGGGTAGATTATGCGCATATGATTTGTGAAGAGAATGAGAATCCGTACTTATGGACGAGCGGTTTTCATTTTGGTGACTGGCTAGCTTTAGATAATTATAAACATCCAGAATCTACTATTGGTGCAACCGATTCTTATTTTGTCGCTTCTGTTTATTACTATTACTCTACTTTACTTGTTTCAAAAGCGGCTAAGGCATTGGGTAATACAAAGGATTATCAAACTTATGAAGCACATGCTATAAAAATTAAAGAAAACTTGACTAAAGAATACTTTACACCAAATGGACGGATTTCTATTGATACGCAAACCGCTCGTGTACTTGCAATTCATTTCGATTTGTTGGGAAAAGATCAACTGCTTAAACTTGGGGAAGAACTAGCAAGTATGATTGTAAAAAACGATATGCATTTAGATACTGGATTCGTTGGAACACCGATGTTATGCAGTGCTTTGACGAAAACCAATCAAACAAAATATGCATTTTCTTTACTATTAAATGAGAGTTATCCTAGTTGGTTGTACGAGGTGAAAATGGGTGCAACAACAGTTTGGGAACGTTGGAACTCCATTAATCCAGATGGTACAATTAATGAAACTGGCATGAACAGCTTGAACCATTATGCCTATGGAGCAGTTATTCAATGGTTATATCAAGAGGTTGCAGGAATTCAGCCACTAGAAGATTCACCAGGGTTTAAAGAGTTTAAACTGTATCCAAACATTGATGGTAGAATGGGATTCGTAGATACTTCATATAACAGTATGATGGGTAGAATTAAAAGTAGTTGGGAAGTTCTTGTTACAAATGAATTAAAATGCAGATTTACAGTTCCCATGTGTACGGTAGCACATGTACGTTTACCAATTGCAAATGATACTACGAAGTTTGAGAAATATGAAAACTACAAAAATGATAAAACATGGATGTACTTTACATTAACTGGTGGGGAGTATGACTTTGTCTATATACCGGTTGAACGCTTTGTAGCAAGTTATAATGTTGAAATGGATACCTCTATAATTTTAAATAATGAAAAAACGAAAAATATCGTACAAAAATACATGGGGGAAGGTCTAAAAGCGGAAGAAAAGTTACTTACCCAAATGGGACATAGACCATTTGTATGCGTCCTTAGTAATTATCAATTTCTGCGCTACATCAATCCAATGACAATGCAAAAAATGAATAGCGAATTGATGACTATTACATATGAAGTATAACAAACTAAGAATTATATAATAAAACGTAAATGTGGTTAGTAGAGTGTTGTGCATCACCAACATTCTTTTACACCGTTTACGCGAATGATGTTTAATTATAAATACCTGTATCAACGAGGGGAGCATGTATGATTTATGAAGATATATTAGAAAAATTATTGGCATTTACGAATGAAGAAATTGATAATCTAAATGGTAAAAAAATCATTGATAAATCTATCTATGTAGATGTAGATAGTCATGTGATTGATTTTAATAAGATACTCCATGATTCCAATCAAATTGCTGTGCGAAAACATACTCGTTTTAAAGAATATCCAAAACATAAACACAATTACTTGGAATTAATGTATGTATATCAAGGATCAATGACACATATAATTGATGATCGTGAAATTATAATTCGTCAAGGTGAAATTATGTTGTTGAATCAAAATATTGAACATGAAATTAAGTTTGCTGGAGAAAATGATCTTATCTTCAATTTTATCATTCCTTCTGATTTTCTTAATTATTTGTCTTCACTTGTCGCTCAAGACAATCTAGTTACTCGATTTGTATTTGAATTTTTGTTTTCGTATAGTAATGATGGGGAATATTTGTGTTTTCATGTTGCTGATGATCAAGTAGTCACCCAGCAAATTGAAACGATTATTACAGCCATCTATCGACCAAGTGTTAATAATCAAGTTGCATTAAAATTACATGTTGGTTTGCTGCTCGTACACTTGATGAATGCGCCAGAGAAAATTGAGACATACTCAATGAATAGTTACGATAAAGTTTTAAGCAGTTCGATTTTAAAATATATTGCGTTAAATTACCAAGAAGGTTCACTTACAAAACTAGCTAATCAGATTCATCAACCTGATTATAAAATTAGTAAAGTAATAAAAAGTGTGACTGGAAAAACCTTTAAGCAACTCGTGCAGGAGACAAGATTGCAAAAGGCATGTGAATATTTAGTAAATACAAATTTACCTGTGTATACTATTATGAATAATGTAGGTTATGAAAATCTTAGTTTCTTTTATCGAATGTTCAAGGATACATATCATACGACACCACAGAAATATCGGGAATTTGCAAAATAGGATAGTCAATAAAACAAGTTGCGTTATTATCACGTGGCTTGTTTTTTATTATGCTATTTTAGAGGTGGAATTATGGACTATTATTTAGCAATTGATATAGGTGCAAGTAGCGGAAGACATATGCTATTTTTCTTAGAAAATGGAATATTGCAAATGGAAGAAATCTATCGATTTGAAAATAAAATGATACATAAAGATGGACATGTATTTTGGGATATTGATGCTATGTATCAACATGTAAAGCATGGAATTATGCAGTGTAAAAGTATTGGAAAAATTCCAAAAAGCTTAGCAATTGATACGTGGGCAGTAGATTATGTGTTGCTTGACCAAGATAAACAACTACTGCATCAACCATATGCGTATCGAGATGAGCGAACACTTTCTATTATTGATAAGGTGCATCAACGTATCACAAAAGAGCAGTTGTATCAAAAAACAGGAATTCAGTTTCAAGTATTCAATAGTATTTATCAACTAGCTTCTGAAGTAAAAGACGTGCGCAAGCAAGCGAAGCATTTCCTGATGATTCCAGATTATTTGCATTATTGTTTAACTGGTAATATGGTCAATGAATATACGAATATGAGTACTACACAACTACTTAGTGCAACAACTGGTGAACTTGATGAAAGTATCTTACAAGTAGTAGATATTCAACCAAGCATTTTTAAACAAATCGTAACACCTGGAACATATATAGGAAATCTAAAAAAAGAGTTTGTGGCTGAACTCGGTTTTGATACACAGGTAATCGTACCAGCGACTCATGATAGTGCATGCGCTTATATGGGAGCGATAAAAGATGATGCGATCTTGTTAAGTTCTGGAACTTGGTCATTACTTGGCGTTATTCAAAACAAAGCAAATACGTCTTTAGTGGCAATGCATGCAAATTTTAGTAATGAGGGTGGATATGATGGGACGTATCGTTTTCTTAAAAACATAATGGGACTATGGATTATTCAAGAAGTCGCACGTTGTTATCAATATGAATATAGTTATGCGAAATTAGTAAAACTTGCTAAACAACACGTATTTACAGGCATATTTGATGTTAACGATCCACGGTTCTTAAAGCCAAAACAGATGGTTCATGAGATTCAAAACTACTTCAAGGAAAGGAATGAGAAAATACCACAACATGTAGGTGAAATAGCATATTGTGTATATCATTCACTTGCACATTCTTACAAACAAGCAATTGATGAACTCGAATCTATCACCGATAAAACGTACATAACTATCAATGTTGTTGGTGGAGGTTGTAAAAATGAGTTGCTTAATGAACTGCTAGCCACATTAACAAATAAAGAAGTAATAGCAGGACCATCAGAAGCAACTGCAATAGGCAATGTTCTATGTCAGTGTATTGCAGATCACAAAATACAGGATATGAAACAAGCCCAACAAATAATTAAACAATCATTTGAAATTACACATTATAAAGGAGAAACGTATGATAAATAGACGTTATGAAGAAGCAAAAGCAATGTATAAACAATTTGGTGTGGATACAGATGCAGCACTAAAAAAGTTGAATGATATTCAAATATCCATGCATTGTTGGCAAGGGGATGATGTTGTCGGTTTTGATGGAGCAGATAGTTTATCTGGTGGAATCCAGACAACGGGAAATTATCCAGGACGCGCAACAAACGCACAAGAATTAATGGATGATATGGACGAAGTATTCTCGATGGTACCAGGGAGCCATCGAATCAATCTACATGCTTCATATGCAATCTTTGAAGATGAAAAAGTAGATCGCGATAAACTAGAACCAAAGCATTTTGAAAAATGGATGCAATATGCAAAGAAAAGAGGGATAGGCATTGATTTTAATCCAACGTTGTTTGCACATCCTAAAGCTGTCGGACTTACACTGGCTTCACCTGATGAAAGTATTCGTCAATTTTGGATAAATCACTGTGAAGCATGTATTCGTATTTCACAATATTTCGCAGAAGAATTAGATACACATTGTTTAATGAATATCTGGATTCCGGATGGATTAAAAGATATTCCAGGAGATCGTTTAGGACCTAGAAAACGATTTAAACAATCTTTAGATGAAATCTTAAGCATCGATTATGACAAAGAGAAAGTTATTGTTTGTTTAGAGTCAAAAGTTTTTGGAATTGGTATGGAATCATATACAGTTGGCTCAAGTGAATTTACATTAAACTATGCACAACAAGCACATATTGCTCCACTACTTGATAATGGACATTATCATCCAACTGAAGTTGTAAGCGATAAGTTATCTTCTACTTTACTATTTTTTGATAAGGTTGCATTACATGTAACTCGTCCAGTTCGTTGGGATTCTGATCATGTGGTTTTATTTGATGATGAAACAAAAGAAATCGCAAAAGAGATTGTACGTAATGATGCACTGGATCGTGTATATATTGGACTTGATTTCTTTGATGCAAGTATCAATCGTATTAGTGCTTGGACTGTTGGTATGCACAATATGCAAAAAGCCTTACTTCATGCACTGTTGATGCCAATGGATACCTTACGTACACTGCAAGACCAAGAAGATTTTACACAAATTATGGCAATCCAAGAAACACTGAAAACATTCCCACTTGGAGATGTTTGGAATTACTACTTACAAACACACAATTGTCCTACTGGATTTAGTTGGTATGATGAAGTGATGAACTATGAAACAAGTGAACTAGTAAAGAGAGGAACTCACCATGAATAAGTATCCTAAGTTTATTAACGATTTTATTCGTATGTGTAGTGATGGTTACCAACAAGGTTGGCATGAGCGAAACGGTGGAAATTTAACCTATCGTTTAACCGATGAAGATATTCAAGATGCAAAGTATTTACTAGAAGCACATGATACATCGTATCCCATTGGAACACATGTACCACATCTTGCAAATGCATACTTTTTGGTTACAGGCTCTGGTAAGTTTTTTAGAAATGTAACTTTAGATCCAAAAGCATCGATTGGGATTATTCAAATTGATGCAACAGGAGAACGTTACTATAAATGTTGGGGATTACGCAATCACAGTGTTCCAACAAGTGAATTGCCTTCGCATTTAATGAATCATGAAGTAAAAATGCTAGCAACAAATGGAAGTCATCGTGTAATTTATCATGCACATCCAGCAAATCTAATTGCTTTAACTTTTGTATTTGCACTTGATGACAAAGTATTCACAAAAGAATTATGGGGTGCTGCTACAGAATGTCCTGTTGTATTTCCTAGCGGTGTTGGTGTTGTAGATTGGATGGTACCTGGAGGAAAAGATATCGCAGTGGCATCAAGTGAGAAAATGAAAGAATACGATGCAATCGTATGGGCACATCATGGTCTATTCTGCTCAGGAGAAAGTTTGGATATTACTTTTGGTTTAATGCATACCATTGAAAAAGCAGCAGAAATTATTGTAAAGGCACTATCGATGAATTTGCCACGAATCAATCAAATTAGCGATGAAGAGTTGTGCCAACTTGCTAAAGATTTTCAAGTCACATTGCCAGATAAATTCTTATCATAAAAATAAGCCATCACGCTGTGATGGCTTTAATTTGTATTATCCATTTTGTACATAGTTTTTAAGATCTTCAAGACTCATATCTTCAATTCCTAATTCACCAAGTGAACGACCAATACTCCAACAATCCTCTTCCATGATAAGACTACCAAGATTGACCATAGAGTCCATAATTGGTGTTGCTACATCATAAGCATTTGCTAGTTTTGCCCAACTAGCTAAACCAAATGGAATGTCTTCTGCATAGTATCTATTTTTAAAGTTTGCTGGACCTGTGATTTTGGCGAAATTTGGATCACTTGCGATAACTTCTTTAATGGAATCGCTTTGGATACTTCCACCAACTCCGTGTGCTGCAATATCATGGGCATAACCAAACTGTTTTAAAATATGAATTCGTTCATTATCGATTGCTTCTGTTGCGCGTACCACGCTATCACTAAATCCTTCTGTATAGAAATGGAAATCACCTTTAGCTATTTCAATTCTTCCTGCATTCAAAATACATCCAGGTACATGAATGATTGGATTTAAACTTGATAGACCACAAGCAATAACACTTTCGACAGCTTCTAAGCCATCAAACAGATGTGAAAGACGTGTAAGAACTTCATCAGTCTTATTTGCTGGTATGACACCAATCTTTAGTGGATTAAAACGTGACATAACTAGGGAAGTGGCAGGTGCAATTAAACGTGTTGCATAAGGAAGTGTATGACTTTCAGCAACTGGTACATAATTAACTCCAACTTTCTTAAATTCCTTATAGAAAATCAACGAACCAAAAGTTCCTGGAAGCAAACATACAATTTGTCCTGGCTCAATATAAATCGCTAGTTTTTTTGCTAATGAAGCATGCACAAAAGCAGGAACAACAACTAAAATAATCGTTGCACCTTTGACTGCCTGTTCCAAGTTTGTAGTTACATCGTGAATTTTAATATCACCAGTGCCAGCAGCACCTTGTAAGTGCACAATTTTGTGCTTAAATAATTCTTGGTGTTGATCTTTAAATGCAGGATCTTCATACATTGTTACTTCAAAACCCTTTAGGGTTAAATCTGCAGCTGCAGCATGTCCACCATTACCACAGCCTAATATTGCAATTTTTTCTGACATAAATGTTGCCCCCTTTATATACCCATATAGTAGACCTATATCAATAAACCTACAAGTGGTTCAAATCATGAATACTCATTCGCTCTAGTACATCTGTAAGTGAATCGGTTAATTCTTTCTCACTGACGCCATGATCATCTTTTAACCACTCAAGGATGGTTCCTATGGTTCCTTGTACGAAGAAGACAAAATATAGATTTAAAATTCGTGGATCTTCTTCATTGAATTCCATTTGGAAATCATGCAATGCCATGTCTTGTACCTTGGCAAATACTTTATGTACCAATCGGCTATTTTGGTAATCACTTAAAATAATACGACTTACTGCACGATTTTGATTTAATAAATGAATCAATTTACTTAACCATACATGAATAAATCGCTCTCCATCAAAAGCTAAGATTGGCATCACACTTTCCATAAGTTCATCTTCGATTTGATTGAACAAATCTGTAGTATCTTGATAATGCAAATAAAATGTACCACGATTAATGTCTGCTAATTCGCAAATTTCTTTTACGCTTACTTTAGATAATTCTTTTAGTTCGAGCAAAGAGAGGAACGCTTCTTTGATTACGTGTTTTGTATATTGGACACGTCGGTTATTTTTAACTCCAGCCATAGTTCGTACTTTCGACAATTATCACAAAAGTGTTGAATCAATAACACTTTGATGTGCTTTGCATATTGTCTACCTTTCTTACTTTTATTATAATAACAGTGTGGGATGAAATCAACATAGTGTTGAAATATTGGAGGACCTATGTCATATATTGAAGTAAAACACGAATTTAAAATTTATAAAATGGGATCACATGAAATCATTGCAAATGAAGACATGAATTTTGAAATTGATGAAGGTGAACTTGTTGTTATATTAGGACCTAGTGGTGCAGGAAAAAGTACCATTTTGAATATATTAGGGGGAATGGATAGCCCGACAGATGGAGATATTATCATTGATGGTGAGAATATTGCTACATACAATAGTCGACAATTAACAAATTATCGAAGAACTGATGTTGGCTTTGTCTTTCAATTTTATAACCTTGTGCCTAACCTAACTGCAAAAGAAAATGTAGAACTTGCTACTGCAGTCTCTAAAGATGCATTAGATGTGGAACAAGTGTTAAAAGATGTTGGATTGGAAAACCGGATGTCAAACTTTCCTTCACAATTATCTGGGGGGGAACAACAACGTGTAGCGATTGCTCGTGCACTTGCTAAAAATCCTAAATTATTGCTTTGTGATGAACCAACTGGAGCGCTTGATTTTAAAACAGGAATACAAGTTTTAAAACTTCTCCAAAATACATGTAAGAAATTTAAGAAAACAGTAGTTATCATTACACATAATCATGCTATTGCACCAATTGCACATAAGGTGATTCATATTAATGATGCAAAGGTAAAGAAGATTGAAATTAATGAACATCCTGTAGCTGTAGAGGAGTTGGTCTGGTAATGAAGTTACGATTGTATATTCAAACCACATTCCGTGAAATTAAACAATCATTTGGGCGTTTTATCGCTATTGTTTTGATTATTTTCATGGGTGTGCTTTTGTTTGTAGGAATCAAGTCAGTTGGACCAGATTTAGAAAGTAGTCTACAACAAGTCATCGACAAACAAAGTATGTCAGATATCGTTGTACAATCCACGCTTGGTTTTTCACAACAAGATAAAGAACAATTAGAAAGTAAACTGAAAACTGCAAATATTGATTTGGCTTATAGTTTTCCAGTAATTGAAGAAACAAAACAAAAAAACCTTCAAATATACGATATCGCAAAAAATTCGATACAAAACGAATTACTGCTACAAGAAGGAAGCCTACCATCAAATGCTGATGAAATTGTTGTAGACGAGCAACTAAAGAAGCAGTATCCATTAGGTAGTATCATGCAACTGGATGATGATGGATTAGTCCATAAAGAGTTCCGCGTAGTTGGATATGTAAAATCTGTATTATTTATTGCAAATGCAGAGCGTGGTGTTACAAATATTGGTGATGGACAGTTACATGGATTTGCTTATGTTACAGATGATGCAATTGCTAGTGATGTGACTTCTATCATGTACATACAATTTCAAGATTTAGAAAATGTAGATATGTTTTCTAGTGAATATAAAACAAAACTACAAAGTTATACAAAAACACTGGATGATTTTCTAAGTGTGCGAAAAGTCGAACGCAAAGAAGAATTGCAGCAAGATGCTTATACAACGATTCAAGAAAATGAAACAAAGCTCAATGAGCAACAACAAGAATTGGATAATGCCAAAACCCAAGTGAGTACAGGACTATCAACCATTCAAAATCAAAAAGTTAATCTAGATACACAAAAGCAAGAAGTACAAGGACAAATCCAAAACTTGCAAGATCAAAAAGCATCAGTATTACAGCAAAAGGCACAAATTGAAGCACAATATGGTGCGGATGTTGCAAATGCACAATTTGAGCAACTATTGCAACAAATAGAAAATGGATTACAACAAGCAAATGCTGGACTAATTCAAATCGAGAGTGGGCAACAAGAACTTGTTAAGCAAGAAGCAACACTTTTAAAAACACAAGCAACACTGCTTGAAAATCAAACAAAAATAGATGAAGAAAAAGTTGAAATTAAACAGGCTAAGAGTGATATTGCTTTGATGCATGAAGCTACATACATTACCAATCAGCGAAAGGATTTACCTGGTTTTAGTGAATATACGAGTTTATCTGATAGAATCGATGCGATTGCCAATGCATTTCCAATCTTCTTTTTTGCGATTGCGATTCTTATTACCTTTACGACAATTACACGAATGATCGAAGAAAATCGTAAAGAGATAGGAACGCTGAAAGCACTTGGATACCATAATGGAGAAATTGCAATCAAGTATGTACTGTATGCACTTATTGCATCAAGTATTGGAATTGGAACAGGAGTACTTGTAGGAACAAAGTTACTTCCTGCCGTTGTATTTACGATGTTGCAATCACAGTATATTATTCCAACATATGAAACCCATTATTGGAGTATTCCGATTTTGATTGCAACAGGGCTATCTTTAGCTAGTACATTGTGTTCAACTGCATATGTACTAGTTAAAGATGTTAGAGAAAAACCAACTGTACTATTACAACCAAAAGCACCAAAGTCAGGTAAGCGAATTTTACTTGAAAGATTCACTTTACTTTGGTCACATCTTAGTTTTCAAATGAAAGTCACATTCCGTAATATGTTTAGATATAAAGGTCGTTCTATCTTAACGATTAGTGGAATTGCTGGATGCTGTGGATTGATGGTGACAGGTTTTGGTTTAATGTCTTCCATTGGAGCACCAGCAACACTTCAATTTGATGAACTTCAAAAAAGTGATGCAATTATTACAATGGAAAGTGATGTTGATCAAAGTATACTTAATCAAGTGGATACCTTTATTACAAAAGATCCAAAAGTAAAACAAGTACTTGATGTTTATAGCGAACAAGTCACATTTTCTGGTTCAGATGTAAGTAAGCAAAATGCATCTTTATATGTGCTAAATACAAACACTACATATACAGAATTCTTTGATTTACGTGATTCAAGTAAACAACTTTCCTTAGCAGAAGATGGAGCGATTATTAGCGATCGTCTTGCGCAAATATTTGATGTACAAGTAGGTGATCAAATTGAGATGGCAAATGCACAAGGAGATATATACACACTTACAGTTAAAGGAATTGCTGAAAACTATCTAGGACATAATGTGTATGTATCAAGTACGTATTATGAAAATGTTATTGAGAAAGCGGTGCATGATAATACATTCTTAGTGAAGACTGATCATATGAATTCCCGTGCAGAGCAAGACTTACGTGAAGCACTTATGAAAAAAGAAGGTGTGCAAAATGTAACCTATATGAGTACACAAAAAGATAAACAAGCAAAACTAGTCGATAGTTTATCACCAGTTGTGATTATTATTATCTTACTAAGTGGAACTTTAGCGTTTGTTGTGTTGTATAACCTAACAAATATCAACATATCAGAAAGGGAAAGAGAACTTGCAACACTAAAAGTACTAGGATTTCATAGCGAGGAAGTAACCATGCATATTGTTCGAGAAAACATATTCTTTACCATTATTGGTATCGTAATAGGATTTGGTGTAGGTTATGTACTTACATGGTTTATTCTTGCAATGGCATCTTCTGATTTGGCAGTATTCCCAGTAGTCATTAAAGGATACGCATATGCGATTGCAGCAGCTTTAACAATTGCATTTACACTTATTGTGACATGTATTACTCATGTTAAATTAAAACATATTCATATGATTGAAGCTTTAAAATCCGTCGACTAAAAAAACGCAGGTGTCTGCGTTTTTATTTTATGATATTTGGGATTTGATTTAATACATTGATAGCTGCATCCATTGCAGCACCTGTATAACTGGCATTTTCAACGATGAAGACAAAAGCATATGGTGTATCTTCATTTGCTGAGAAACCTACAAACCATGCATGTGGATTATCATTTTCAACTTCAGCAGTACCAGTTTTTGCTGCAATATTTAAACCTGCAAAATTATAATCTCCATAGTTTTGCATTGTATTATTTCGCATTAATTCTTGAAGCTTTTTAGCACTAGTTTCATCAAGTAAACGCGTATCACTTTCTGTCATCTTTGTGATCGATGATAGAAAAGAAGTATCTTTAATGTAATGTGTGGCTTCTAATGTACCATCATTTGCAATTGCAGATACATATTCAAGAAACTGCATTGGATTAACTAATGTTGTATATTGTCCAATACCTGCCCACGCAAGATCTGCACTTGATGCATTTTCTAGATTGAAACGCGATGGGCTTGTTTTTGCACCATCGATATTTGTACTTGCGGTTAAACCACTTTTATCTACATAGTTTGCTAGGGTATCATTACCTAATTGATTTGCAATTAAACCAAAAGCTATATTACATGAGTTGGCAAGTGCTTGCTCAAATGTTTGATGACCATGTACACCATTACATTCAATCCATTGATCACCAATGGTAATTCCACCTTGACAATCAAATGTTTGACTTTCAATGTCGCTGATGTTTTCAATTGCTGCATATGTAGTGACAAGTTTCATAATTGAACCAGGAACATATAAACCATTAAGTACACGATTTAAGTAAATACCATCTTCATCACTTGCATCATCACTTGGTGGGTTGTCTGGATCAAATGATGGTTTTGATACCATTGTTAGAACTTCACCTGTTTTGTAGTTCATAATCGCAACAGCACCATGATTTGCACCTAGTGATTGATAGGCTAAACTTGATAATTGTGCATTGATGGTTAGTTGCATTTCATGCTCTTTACTTTTTGAATCGAAAAGGCCATTTAGAACATTGTAACCAATCAGTTTATCTCGTTTTGTAGTTAAAATACTATTTGAAATGCTATCATTTTTATCACCAATTGTATGTAAGGTTGCTAAGCGAACATTCATATCATCTGCATACATCATTCCATTTGCACTAGAACTTAGTAAACGCACCCCATCAGAAGAATAAATTTCTCCAGCAACGGTAAGTTCACCATCGTGATAAATGTTTTGATTGGTTTGATAACTGACCCAACTACTTGCACCAGTAATGTAGTCACTTGCAAAGATTGCTGCACATGCAATAAAGGCAACCATTAAGATAACTAAGTACTTTGCTCTTGCAGAGATTCGTTTCATTACTCTTCACCTCCAACATCAACTGGTTTTACTTCTTGGTGTTCATTTGGTGTCGCATAGTTTAATGAGGCACTGATAAAGCTAAGTAAACCCCAACTTCCTACAATACTACTACCACCGTTACTTACAAATGGCAGGGTAACTCCAGTGAAAGGAAGTACATCAAGTGCTCCAAAGATATTTAGTGCAGCTTGAATAACAAACATACCTGCTGCAGCACATGCGGCAATTACATAATAACTACTTCGTGCAACTTTATGTGAACGAATGGCACCTAGTAATATTACTAAAAACATAATTGCGACCATGATGGCAATCAATAGCCCCCATTCTTCACCGATCATAGCAATAACGATATCCGTATCAGCAGCAAAGATATTTTTCGCAAATCCATTTCCAACACCAAGACCTAATAGACCACCACTAGCTAGTGCAATAAGCGCACTTGCTTGTTGATATCCTGAATCATACATATGTGCAAATACATGTCGCCAAGTTTCAAATCGACGCATAATATATGGACGAAAACTTAACACCATAAGTCCACCCAATCCAGAAACAAGTAATGTCATAAAGATTGCTTTGATATCTCCACTTGTCATAAACATCAAAATAATGAAAGTAACAAAGAATATTAATGCAGTTCCAAAATCTCCCATTAAGAATAGTAAACCAACACATGCGGTTGAATAGACAATCAAATTTCTTAGATTTTTACTTTTAAATAGCCAGTTGAGTGTTGCACTACTGGCAAAGATAAAGAGCACTTTTACTAACTCGGAGGTTTGTAAACTCAGTGGACCTAGACGAATCCAGTTAGTTTGACCATTGATATTACTTCCAAACACAAGGGTAAATGCAAGAATAAGAATGGATAATAATGCAGCATAACGACGCAATTTCATAATTGTATCTAAATTTTGTAAGGCTAGACATAAAATAATATAAAGTACAATTCCGATAATACAGGCAAATAATTGCTTATAGACATCTTGCGGATTAGCGCTAGCAATCATACTAAATCCAATGGTAGTAAGAAAAAATGCGGCAGCTTCCGCTCCTAAGTTTTTAAGTTTTAGCATTTTACCGATTGGAATACAAAGCCAAGGTAAGATAAATAATGCACCAAAACTCAAAAATATTTCTTTGTGATAGGTTGCATCAATTGCAAAATACATTTGGATGCAAGTTAAGATTTGAAAGATGTTCAATAACACCATTGCTTTAGCATAACTACCATCTTTACGGCCAATGAACTTCAACCTTTGCATAAATTTAAAAGAAAGACGTTTCTTTTGTTTATGTAGTTTTTCTTCATATGCTTTGATATTGTCATATGTTGGTGGTTGAATGACCATCTCTACACCAGAAAGGGAAATCGTATCTCCCATATGAATCGGTGTTTGATCATCTGCTTTTTGATCATTTACCAGTATATCGCCAGCAAAACGTGTATCCGTTAAGTTCCAATATCCATCATCATTCATGACCAATACAGCATGTTGCTTAGAGATAAATCGTAAGTTAATGATGACATCACAAGTCGAAGCTCGTCCAATTGTCACTTCATAATTCGTGATTGGTATTTTTTCGACTCCGTTACCTACGTTTAAGACAGCTAAGATTCGTTGCTTTTCTTGACGGTATAAAATTAAGCGTTTAATTTCAATAAAAATCAAAAATGCCAGCAATACGAAAACATATCTGGCAAAGCGTAAATAGTGAGGTTCGATTAATTGTAATATAAAATCCATAGCACACTTCCTTTTACACATTGTATAGAATTGGACTACAAAAAACAAGAAATAGCATATTACAATGATGTAAGGTTATATGTAGTTGACAAATGTTTGTGAAAAATGACAAGATGTCCTTAGTGATTGTTCGTACAATGACAGTACAAGAAAGAGGGTAGAAATATGAACTGGATGGATGCACTAACAAATGGATTGAACTATATTGAGAAACACTTAAAGGAAAATGTCACAGTAAATGAAGTTGCTAGTTCTGTTGGAATCTCACCGATGTATTTCCAACAAAGTTTTAAAATCGTGACGGGTTATACAGTAGGAGAGTATATTCGAAATCGCAAACTTTACTTAGCTGCACTAGATGTACTTCAAGCAAAAGAGAAGATGATTGATATTGCTTATACGTATGGCTATGAAACACCTGAGAGTTTTAGTAAAGCTTTCACACGAATGCATGGAGTTTCTCCGACAAAGTTACAACAACATCCATCTAAGATTACAATATTTCAACCTCTACGACTTGTAATTGATGTCAAAGGAGGACAAGATATGCAAAATTTTGCAAAAGACAAAGGCGTAATGAAAATGATTGGTAAAAAGTATGAAGTGGTGTATGAAACTGCTTATCAAGAGATTCCAAAGTATTGGGAAGAATACCGCAAAGAGTGTATGAATCCGAATTCTAAAGAAGTAGCAGTATATGAAAAACATCACATTGGTGAGTTTGGTGTTTGTTTTGATGAGCGCCAAGAAAGCGGTTCATTCGATTATTATATTGCAGGTATGTATGAAGGTGGAGAAGTTCCTGAAGGATTCACACTATTTGAAGTTCCTGCAAGTACATGGATGATTTTCCCAGTTGTTGGTCCAATGCCACACGCACTTCAAACAACAAACACAAGAATCTTTAAAGAATGGATTCCTAATCACCCTGAATATGAAATTTCTTTACCAATTAGTATTGAATGGTACAAAAACGGAAAAATCGAAGATTACGATTTTGAAAGTGCTATTTGGATTCCAATCAAAGATAAAGCATAAATCAAAAAATGTTGGTCAGCTACGATCAACATTTTTTATTGGTAATTTAGTTTCCATCATAATTTTGGTGCGATATTTACTTGGGTCTTGTTGGTTTAATCGACTAAATAAATAGTCTTCATAAACATATTCACCAAGCGGTATGTCGTGTTCTTTTGCATAATCAAGTAGTTTATTATATGTGACAGGTAAACTATCGTAGTCACCTTCATGAATAATGGTAAGCATCATTATTTCTTTACGAAGGGTAGTAACACCTTTAATATATTTGTTGGCTTCTGTGTATAAAAAGTCAGGTGTACTAAAATCTTTTGTGTTTAGTGTATCAATACGCATTACGTATTTTACGTTTTTTTGAATAACGAGCATATGCTTATTTGCATAGGTTTGAAAGTTAATAAGTGATAAAGTTAAATCCTTTTCCTTACCATGTTTGATGGGATAACTTAAGATAATGTTTTGTTTTGGATAATAATCGATTGTAATTTCATCAGCTTTGACTTGCATTCCTTCATTTGTATTTGAGGCAAAACGTTGAACCATTTGCGATATTGCTTTAAGTTCATCTATTTGACTCTGGATTTTCTTCTCTTTTTCTTCAAGAAGGGAAATAAATAGTTCTGGTGATCGTTTTTCTAAATAAAACTTAATATCTTCTAATGACATATTCATTTTTTGTAGACATTTGATCATTTCAAATGTATCAAATTGACGATATGTATAATATCGATAGCCATTTTCTTTCGTATATACAGGAGAGAATAAACCTATTTCATCATAGTAAAATAATACGTGTTTTTCTACACCGCACAGTTTTGCGAACTCTCCTGAAGTTAAATATGTATTCTTTTTCACTTTCTTTCTCCTATGTGTTGACTATAAGGTTACCTTATAGTTTAGTATAGTTTAGATTAAGAGGATTTACAAGAGGTGAAGTATGAAGTTTTTATGGAAATATTTGCGAAGATATAGTTGGATACTGGTATTGAACTTTGTGGGGATTGCAGGTTTTATTATTGCGGAATTAGGAATTCCTTCTATTGTGGCGCAAATCGTAGATAAGGGAATTCGCAATCATGATGTAGCGCTGATGAAAACGATGTTGCTATATTTAGTGCTAATTGCAATATGTGGGGGAGTTGGTCGATTAATTCTTTCGTTTTGTGGAGCTCGAATGAGTAGTTATGTCGTGCGAGATATTCGTAATGATATTTTCAAAAAGACGCAGACGTATTCACCTAGAGAATACAATATGTTTGGTGTTTCAAGTATGATCACAAGAACGAATCCTGATGCCTATATGTTGATGCAATTTACCAACATGTTAATGCGTACAGGTTTATTAACGCCAGTTATGATTGTAGCTAGTTTTTTCATGGTTATTAAAACAAGTCAAAACTTAGCAATGGTCATCATTGGAAGTTTACCAATTATCATATTTTCGATTTATCTTATTGCCAAAGCAAGTGGTCCATTATCAAAGAAACAACAAAAAGAGATGGATAATTTAAATCGAATCACAAGAGAGAATATTACAGGTGTACGTGTCATTCGAGCATTTCGTAAAAATAAATATGAAGAACAACGCTTTAGCCAAACTAGTGAAGACTATACAAATGTAGCAAAGAAACTATTTAAATTGATGGCCATTGGGCAACCATTATTCTTCTTTATTTTAAATAGTGCTGGTTTGATTATTTACTGGGTTGGATCTAACTTAATTGATGCAGGAAATCTACAAGTTGGACAACTGATGGCATTTGGAGAATATATGTTCCATGCCTTATTCTCACTTATGTTATTTTCAAATATGTTTATGATGTATCCACGTGCAAAAGTAAGTGCGGATCGTATTGAAGAAATGTTAAATGTTGAAGTTGCTATCAAAAATCCAAGCAATCCAGTATTTGAAGGAAAAGAAGATACTACACTTGTTTTTGATCAAGTGAGTTTTCAATATCCAGATGGGGAATTGCCAGTCTTACAAAACATCAGTTTTGAAGCACATAAAGGACAAACTGTTGCATTTATTGGAAGTACGGGAAGTGGGAAAAGTACTCTTATTAATTTAATCCCGCGTTTTTATGATGTAAGTGCTGGAAACATTAAAGTGGATGGAGTCGATGTGCGTAAATACGATATCAAAACACTTCGTCAAAAAATTGGTTTTATTCCGCAAAAAGCTTTGTTGTTTTCAGGAACGATCAAAGAAAATATTAAATATGGAAAACATGATGCAAGTGAAGATGAAGTTGTTGCTTCATCAAAAGTTGCGAATGCGTATGAATTCATTCAAGATAAGCCACAACAATTTGAAGACTGTATTGCTGAAAGTGGAACAAATGTCTCTGGTGGTCAAAGACAAAGACTATCCATTGCTCGTGCGGTTGTTAGAAAGCCAGAAATTTATATCTTTGATGATTCCTTTTCTGCACTTGATTTCAAAACGGATGCAGAAGTACGTAAAAACTTATTATCAGAAACAGAAGATGCAATTACGTTAATTGTTGCTCAAAGAGTTAGCTCGATTATGAATGCTGATCAAATTATCGTCTTAAACAATGGAACAATTGTTGGAAAAGGAACGCATCGTGAATTGTTAGAAACATGTGAAATCTATCAAGAAATCGCACGTAGTCAGTTAAGTGAAAAGGAGTTGGCACTATGAAACAATTAAAACAAATACTTAAAGACTTAATGCCATTTATCGCTCCATTTAAAAAGTTTTTTATCTTCTCTATCTTCTTTATTGTACTTGCTTCAACGATGACAGTTGTTGCACCGTATGTAGAAGGGATGATTACGACATATTTATTAAGCGTTGTTAGTAAAAATGGAGCAATCAATTTTCAATATATTTTACAGTTAATTGCAGTATTGCTTGGAATCTACATAACTGGTTCAGGAAGTCGTATTTTATATCAATTCATTCTTACAGAAGCAATTCAAAATATGATGAAAGATTTACGACAAGCAATCAATGTGAAAATCCATAAATTACCCGTTTCGTATTTTGATAAGCATACAACTGGTGATTTGATGAGTCGTATGGCTAGTGATGTTGAAACAGTAAGTAATGCACTCCAACAAAGTTTAGCCGTCTTTGTATCGAGTATTTTAATGTTGTTATTTGCAATTGGAGCGATGTATGCAATCAATGTAAAACTTGCACTGATTGTTACACTAATTCTTCCATTCACTTTAGTATATGGAAAATTCATCGTGAAGAAATCTCAACCAAGATATCAAAACTTACAAAATGCACTTGGAGATTTAAATGGGGTTATTCAAGAGAAATACAGTGGATATAAAGAAATCATGCTTTTTGATAAACAAGAGGATTCTATTGAAGAGTTCATGGCAGTAAATCAAAACCTTTGTAATCAAAGTTTTATGTCTCAGTTTGTGAGTGGAATGCTTACTCCTGGAATTAACTTAATTACATATTTATGTATTGGTGTTGTTGTGTATTTAGGTGGTCTTGATGTATTAGCAGGAGTGATGTTAGTTGGACAACTACAAGCATTTATTCGTTACATCTGGCAAGTTTCTGATCCTCTAAACCAAATGAGTGATTTAATTCAAATCTTGCAAGCTGCAGTTGCTTCATTAGTTCGTATTTTTGAAGTCTTAGATGCTACAGAAGAATTGCCAGATCGTAAGCAACCAAAAACAATTGCAGATGTACATGGTTCTGTGCAAATGAAGGATGTTGCCTTTGGTTATACACCAGATACGATTTTATTGCATGATTTATCTGTTGATATTAAGTCTGGACAAATGGTGGCAATCGTTGGTCCGACAGGAGTAGGAAAAACAACACTGATCAATTTATTAATGCGCTTCTATGATGTAAATGGTGGAGCAATTTGTGTTGATGGTGTTGATATACGTGATTTAGCACGTGATGATCTGCGTAGTATGTTTGGAATGGTTTTACAAGATACATGGCTATTTAAAGGAACGATTAAAGAAAATATTGCGTATGGAGTCGATCATGCTACTGATGAGCAAATTGAAGAAGCTGCAAAAATTGCAAATGCACATCACTTCATTCGTACATTACCTGATGGATATAACATGGTGATTAATGAAGAAGGAAATAATATCTCGCAAGGTGAGAAGCAGTTACTAACAATTGCACGAGCAATTGTTGCTGATCCAAAAATCATGATTCTTGATGAAGCAACAAGTTCAGTCGATACACGTTTGGAGCAAATGCTTCAAGAAGCGATGTCGAAAATCATGGAAGGAAGAACAAGTTTTGTGATTGCGCACCGTCTATCAACAATAAAAAATGCAGATGTCATTTTGGTGATGAAAGATGGAAACATTGTGGAACAAGGAAACCACGAAACACTATTAGCGAAAAAAGGATATTACGAACAATTGTATAATGCACAATTTGCAGAGTAATTCATAAGGGTTTGAACATTTGTTCGAATCCTTTTTTCTGTCATCTAATATTTCCGTTGACTTTGCCAGTGAATGTTGTTTAAATAACTGTATGAATAGGGGAAACGCATATGATTGAAATACTTAAATGTGATACAAATGATGTAACATTATTAGCAAGTTTGGCTAAAGAAATATGGAGTCAACATTTCTTGCCAATTATTGGACAAGAACAAGTGACGTATATGCTAGAACATTTTCAAAATGAAGAAGCGATGACACGTCAAATGGAAGAAGAAAACTATACATATTTCAAAATCATTGATGGCCAACCAATTGGTTATATCGCAATTGTGTTCAAAGAAGGTGAAGATGCTTTCTTAAGTAAGTTTTACTTAAAAGAAAGTGCACGCGGACAAGGATATGGTCGCTTTGCTTTAAAGTTTATTGAACTACTTGCACGTGAAAAAGGGTCAACTGGAATTTGGTTAACTTGCAATAAAGATAATGAACTTACAATTGCTAAATATAAGAAAATGGGATTTGAAATCTTTGAAGAAGCAGTAAATGACATCGGTAATGGTTTTGTTATGGATGATTATTACATGAGAAAAGATATTATTAGAAAAGCGTAAAATACTTCTTGATGAAGTATTTTTTTTACATGATTCATGTATCAAAGTATAGTAAACTATAGTTATAGAAGATGGTGAAAGGAGCTTGAATGAATCATACATATATTGCAATCGACTTAAAATCATTCTACGCTTCGGTAGAATGCAAAGAACGAAATTTAAATCCACTAACAACGAATTTAGTTGTGGCAGATAATAGTCGTACGCAAAAGACTATTTGTTTGGCAGTATCCCCATCATTAAAAGCGTATGGAGTACCTGGCAGACCACGTTTGTTTGAAGTACAAAAAATAATACGTGAAGTAAATCAAGAACGAATTAAGAAAGCGACAAATCGTACATTTATCGATGATAGTTATGATGCACAGTTTTTAGCTACACATCCTGATTACGAGGTGGATTTTATCGTAGCACCACCACAGATGGCAAAATACATTGAAATTAGTTCGCAAATTTATGAAGTGTATTTGACGTATGTGTCAAAAGAAGATATTCATGTATATTCCATTGATGAAGTTTTCATTGATGTAACACCATACTTAGATACATATAAAATAAGTGCACATGAATTAACACTAAGAATTGTACAAGATATATATAAACAAACTGGAATTACTGCGACTGCGGGAATCGGAAGTAATTTGTATTTAGCAAAAGTAGCAATGGATATTGTTGCTAAGCATATTGAACCTGATAAAGATGGCGTACGCATTGCATCACTAGATGAAATGGAATATCGTCATACCTTGTGGAATCATCGCCCACTTATTGATTTTTGGCGTGTTGGTCGTGGATATACAAAGAAATTAGAAGCACACGGTCTGTATACTATGGGAGATATCGCACGTTGTTCATTAGAAAATGAGGAAGTGCTATATCGTTTGTTTGGTGTGAATGCAGAATTGCTTATTGATCATGCGTGGGGATATGAACCATGTACGATGAAGGAAATAAAAAACTATAAACCTGCAAATCATAGTTTTGGTGCAGGCCAAGTCCTGCATTCGCCATATCCATTTTCCAAAGCGCGAATTATCGTGAAAGAAATGGCAGAAGCACTTGCTCTTGATATGTTAGAGAAAAGGCTTGTAACCAATAAAGTGGTGCTTACTGTTGGATATGATAAAGAGAGCTTGCAAATTCCAGAAATACGTAATGCATACACAGGAGAAGTTACAACGGATTTTTATGGACGTCAGGTGCCTAAGAGTGCGCATGGGACACAAAACCGTGAACAGCTAACATCTTCAGCTTCTTTAATTACACAAGCGCTATTGGCGTTATTTGACCGCTTGGTGCACAAAGGGTTGCTTGTACGTAGAATTAGTATGTCGTTTGCGACATTTCCTGAAGGTACTGTGATTAAACCTAAAAAGAAATCGGATCAATTGGATCTTTTTACAGATTATGAAACGATTGAAAAAGAAAAGCAACAACAAAATGCCTACTTAGATAAAGAGCGTAAAGAACAAGAAGCACTGCTTAAAATCAAACAGAAGTTTGGTAAAAATGCAGTATTGAAAGCAACGAGTTTACTAGATGGTGCAACTGCAAAAGATCGCAACAATCAAATTGGAGGACATAAGAAATGAAACGTGATGATCAAGTATTAAAAAAGTATGGGGATATCATGAATCTCACTCGTCCAATTTCAAAAAAACATCAACCAATGTCGCTACGTAATCGCGCAGCACAATTTGCACCATTTGCAGCACTTACTGGATATGATCAAGCACTTGCAGAAAAAGCAAGACTTACGGATCATCGACCTGTATTATCAGAAGAAAAGAAGACTCAAATCAATGATATGTTACAGCAAGTATTTATAAATATTACAAATACACCAGACATACGTGTTTCATATTTTGAGCCAGATGCTAAAAAGGCAGGTGGTAAAATTATTACACTTCATGCATTTGTTAGAAAGATGAGTGTTGATGAACGATATATCATGTTAAAAGATAAACAGAGAATTCTTTTTGATGATATTCTTGATGTGCAAATTCTAGATACAGAAGAATAAAATGATGTTTGACAAACAAAGCGCATTTTGTTACTGTAGACATCAGTTATCGGAGGACTTATAAACGTAAGTATAAGACCGGATAAGATAGCGAATATACAATTTTTGGAGCGTTGCTTTTGCGTATGAAAGCACCGGATAAGAAGATTGTCACTGTTCGTATCTTATCCGGTTTTTTGTTTGAAGAGGGGAGAGTTTTATGAGTTTATTACAAGGAAATATCAAACATACATATACGAAATATTTAGCCGCAGCGTTTGGTGGTGCGATGATTACATCAATTTATTCATTAGTTGATATGGCGATGGTAGGGAATTATCAAGGTCCAGAAGGAACTGCAGCACTTGCTGTGGTTGCACCAATTTGGAATGTGATCTACAGTTTAGGTTTACTAATGGGTGTTGGTGGTTCTGTAATGTTTAGTACAATGATGGGGCAAAAAGAAAAAGATACATATCGAGCAAATATGTATTTCAGTGTTGCTCTTATTGGTTCTATAGTGTTTGCACTACTCGCTTGGGTTGCTTTGCTTTTGTATGAGAAGCAAATCCTAGTTTTATTTGGTGCCGATCCAAATTTGCTTGAACTAGCAAGTGCATATGTATTACCAGTAAAAATTGTATTGCCTGTATTTTTATTTAATCAAATGCTAGCAGCTTTCTTGCGAAATGATAATCATCCTGGATTAGCAACAGCAGGTGTCTTAGCAGGTGGATTATTCAACGTTGTTGGCGATTATATGTTTGTGTTTACTTTCGATATGGGAATATTTGGAGCAGGACTAGCAACTGCTATAGGAGCACTTATCACTTTTATAGTTATGCTCACGCATTTTTACTCGAAGAAAAATACATTACGTATAGTACAAGTTGATACATTTTTTATGACATGTAAGGAAATAGTAATCACTGGATTTCCAACATTTTTTATCGATATTGCTATGGGAATACTTACCATCTTATTTAACTTTTAGCGTCAGAAGTCGCCCACTTCAACGGCGATAAGTAAGTGGGTGATGAATGACACCTTATGTCTTTATTAACACAAATAAATGACTCCTTTGTTTCAACCAGTAAGGCGAATTATTGTGTGATAATTATTGTTGGTGATATTCCTACATGGTATAATCAGTATGAAGGATATATCATTCTACATTAGAGGTTATATATATGATAAAACTAGATAATAATAATCATTCGGTGTTCGCACTATAT